>NZ_JALRNG020000029.1:0-81306 GCF_030272875.2 Pseudomonas sp. BJa5 | reverse complement strand
AGGAGCGAGCGGTTTTGGTTCCTTTTGCCAAGACAAAAGGGACCCGCCGTAAAGGCGGAAGGGGCCGGCAGCGTCGCCGCAATGAATGGATAAGCTCACAGCCCCAACACCCAAGCCCAAAACCCTCCTTACTTGTTACGTGCAGTGTTATAGATCTGCTGGGCCCGGTCAGCCGAGGAATTGCACAGTTGGATGTCGCCATCCTTCTGCGCTTGTTTGGCTTGAGCCAGCAAACTGCGGAACTCTTCGACCTTGCCGCCGGACAGGGCCTGTCCACTGGCCTTATGGATATCTTCGAGCTGCTTGATCTTCGTTGCGCATTCATCCGCGAAGACCGGACTGCCCAGGGTCAGGGCGACGAAAAACGCTGCCAGGTACTTCATAACGGTTCTCCCGATAGACATGGAACCCGTCGGACACAGGTTCAAATGCTCGTGTCAACTGTTCAGCATAGTTCAATGGACAGCCATCGGGCCGATGGCTGTCCAGGAGATCTCAGACAAAGCCCTGTCCCTGGAACCCCCGCGGCAGGCGTTGCAGCCCGGGCAGGGCGGTCAAGCGTTCGGCCCAGGCGGCGCGCCAGTCGCTGCCCGCCGGGTGGGCGCGGGCCTTGCGGGCCGCACGGCGAGCGGCGTTGCGCTGGTCGCGGCGGGCGTCCTTGTAGGCATCGGTGTTGCGACAGCTACGGCATTTGACCCGGTTGAGTTCGGTAGTCGACACCAGGTTGTTGCCATGGTGACCACAGGCGAGGTGGCCGGCTACCTTGTAATGAGTGACCATCGGTATGTCCTCTGTACAGGGGTACATTGACTCAGACTGCGCAGCGGTCCGGTCGGTTCAGGACGAGGTCTGGTGCTGCACGGCGAACTGTTTGCGGAACCATTCCTCGAGCATGGCCTTTTCGGCATAGAGGCGGTCGCTGGTGGCGCGCCGTCCCGGGCGTTGCAGGTAGAACTTGTCGGTCAGGTGGGCATCGGCCTGGCTCACGGCCTGACCCTGTTGCGACAGTACGTAGTGCAGGTCGATACTGGGCCAGGTGATATCGCGCATGAAGCGAATGGTGTAGGCCTGGGGATGCCAGGGCTCGAAACGTCCGGCCAGGTCGATGTCGCGGATGTCGATGCGCAGGCTCTGGCCTGCGGGCAGGTAGCGCTTGCCCAGGGTCTGCAGGTAGCTGCGCAGTTCTTTCATGACCTGTTCGTCGGCGCCGCGTTCATAACCATTGCTGTCCAGGCTGGCATCGCGAAAGTGCTCGGGATTGTCGTAGGTGACCTCGACCGTGGAGTTCGGGGCGGTTTGCGCCAGGCTGCTGCTGGCCAGCAGGCTCAGGGCGACAAGGGACAGGACAGGGCGCATGATTCACCTCCAGGTGCAGCGGTCTGCACAGCTTCTATATTGTACCCCCGCCAGGGCAGGCGGGTCAGAGGAGGCCAGGTGAGCAGGATCGAGCGGTACGCCATCAACCCGCTGGGGCGGGACTACGCGGTGGGCGATATACACGGCCACTTCCAGCGCCTGGAGGCGCAACTGGACAGGATCGGCTTCGATCCGGCGGTGGACCGGCTGTTCAGCGTCGGTGACCTGGTCGATCGCGGCCCCGAATGCCCGCAGGCCCTGCACTGGCTGGATCAGCCCTGGTTTCACGCGATACAGGGTAACCATGAAGCGCTGGCGATCACCCATGCCAGCGGCGGCTGGCTGGACTACGGCCAGTACCGCGCCGCCGGTGGCGGCTGGTTTCTCGACCTGCCGGGCGAGGAGCAGGTCCGTTTTGCCGCGCGTTTCGCGCGCATGCCAATGGCCATTGAAGTCGAGACAGCAGGCGGGCTGGTCGGCCTGCTGCATGCCGATTGCCCGTTCGCCCAGTGGTCCGAGCTGTGCGAGCAACTCAAGGCGCCCAGGGCACGGGACGTGGAGGAGTACTGCCAGTGGTCGCGGCGGCGCTTGCAGGAGGACGATGACAGGCCTGTCTCGGGCCTGCGGGCGTTGATCGTCGGCCATACCCCGCTGCGCGAGGTGCAGGTGCTGGGCAATATCTGGCACATCGATACGGGTGGCTGGGCCCGTGGTCATTTCAGCCTGCTGGACCTGGACAGCCTCAGCCTGGCCAACCTCACCACTGACTGAGCGGTAAAAGGAAGGCCCCACAAGGGGGCCTCCCGGGACGCCTCGACAGTGCCTGCTGCTACAGGGACTGCAAGGCAATACTGGCGGTTTGCGAGTTCTGCTGGCTGTCGGCATCCATCCACACCCATTGGGTGCCGTCACCTTGCAGGTTTTCCTTGATGCTCTGGGTGTTGGAGGTGCTGATGGTCACTGCCCCAGGCTCCGACGCCGTCGGCCCCATCGCGCTGATCTGCCCGGACAGCAAGCCATTGGAGGTTTCGTTGACTACGAACACTACGGCCTTGTCCTGGCGGAACTGACAGGAGACGAACTGGTTGATGGTGCTGACGATGGTCAGGCTCATCCACTTCGATGGCGGTACCGCGTAATAGCGGGCGTACTTGTTGAAAGGCACCTGCTCGCCGTTGGCCTGCAGCGCCTGGTTGTTCAGCCCGGCGGTGTTGGTCGGCATGCTTACGCTGCCCAGCCACGCATCGACCTGGGCGATGCCGCTGTTGGGCGGCACAGACAGGGAGATGGTCTGCGTATCGGTCCCCGAGACAAACCCGACCGAGGCCAGGCCGGCGTTGGCCGTGGTGCCGGGAACGGTGATCTGGCAGGGGGGCTGGCTGTTGCTCCACACCACGTTGACCGTGGCATTGTTGTCGTTCTGCGCCGAGTTGTAGAGGAACACCCCGTACAACTGGCCGGGGCGCAGGGTAGTGCAGGTGGCGGTGTCGCCGGATCTGAGGGTGATGCGCTGGCCGCCGCTCCAGTTGATCTGGCTGGCGCTGACTGCGATGCTTTCCATGTCGAATTTCCTTTTCCTTGAGTTGGCAGGTCAGGTGACCTCGAACTGCGTCCTGTGTGCAGCCTCCGTGCACCCGGGCACTCATGTGCCAGGAAGAGGTATAGCCAATGACTGGAAGTGGATTGATATTGTTTTGCTATGGACCGGCGGCCAGGTTCAAGCGATTCGCTGTAACCGGCTGCCAAGTGGTTGTTGCACAAGGTGGTAGGGCAATCGGTGGCGTGCACAGTTTTTCTGCCCAACTGTACCTTGACGCTCAGGGGCCGCTGCCCGGATTCTGCTGCTTCCCGTCACCGGAGCGCCGCCATGGACCTGTCCACACTCGCCCTGTTCATCCCAGCCTGTTTTGCCCTGAACATGGCGCCCGGGCCGAACAACCTGTTGTCGTTGAACAATGCCAGCCGTTATGGCCTGCGCATCGCCTGCGTGGCCGGCGTGGGCCGCCTGCTGGCCTTTGCCGGGATGATCGTGCTGGCCGCCATGGGCCTGGCGGTGGTGCTGCACACCAGCGAGTACCTGTTCCTGGCGATCAAGCTGTTGGGCGCGGCCTACCTGTTCTACATCGCCTGGCAACTGTGGCGGGCACCGGTGGCGACCGATACCCAGGTGGCCGAGCGCAGCCGTGGCACCTTGCGCCTGGCGCGCCAGGAGTTCTGGGTGGCGGCGGGCAATCCCAAGGCCATCCTGATCTTCACCGCCTTCCTGCCGCAGTTCGTCCAGGTCGGCAGCCCGGTGCCGGTGGCCGAGCAGTTCGCCTGGCTGGGTGGCCTGTTCCTGCTGCTGGAGTGGCTGGCCATCGCCATCTACGGCTGGCTCGGTGCCTACCTGCAACGCTGGTTCAACCAGCCCGGGCCGCGGCGCCTGTTCAACCGGGTCAGTGCCACGCTGCTCGGCTGCGCCGGGATCGGCCTGCTGGCAGCGCGGCGGGCCTAGTAGCTGATACGAACCCCAAGGTTGGCGCCGATCCTCTCCTGCTGGTGGGCGTCGAGGTTGCTGCCGTAGTCGATGCCGGCGTGCACGCTGAGGTTCTTGCCCAGCTGCGCGACCAGGCCGGTGCCGACGTCCAGCGAGGTGCTGCGGTAGTCGGTCTTGATCCGGTCGAGGTCGTCGAAGGTCAGCGTGTCGCGACCACCATCAGCGTGCCAGAGGTTGAGCTGCAGGTAAGGCTGCAAGGGGACGCTGCCTGATTTGAAGTTGCCCTCCAGGCGCACGCCGAGGCGGCCGATCAACTCTGTCTGGGCGTCGTAGTCGACATGGGCAACGCTGTCATCGGCGCTGTCCAGCGAAACCGACTGGGCAATGACCTGCGCCTGGGGTTCCACGGTCCACTGCGGCGAGAGCGCAATGGGATAGCCGGTTTCCAGCGATGCGGCCCAGGTGTGTCCATTGAGGTCCAGCTGGTCCCCGCGATCGGATTTCGCCCGCCCGTCAACGTCCGAATACTGCACGACGACATCGACATACCCGTGCTGCGGCCCCACCAGGGTCCAGTAGGTGCCGACGCTGTCGCTGTCGAGCTTAAGATCGCCCACCGCGCTGTCTTCGATGCCCAGGGCAAAGCCTTTGACATCGCCGTTCAGGCGGCTGTGGCCGACATACACGCCGACATACTGGCGATAGCCGTTGTCGCCTTGCCAGGCATACAGGTCCTGGCCGACCTTGAACCCATACAGGTTGCCATCCAGGCTCGGGTCTACCGTGCCTGACCAGCTTTGGCGAAAGTGGTTGCCATAAGCCTGGCCCCAACTGGCCGATGCCGCACCCTGCTCATTCAACAGGTTCTGGTCGCCCTGGCGCTGATGAAAGGTGCCCAGCGCCGAACGTGCGACCAGTGCCGCAGCACGAGGCGCCGCCGCATATACCGCGACTTCGGGGCGGTAGAGTGGAATGACCACACCGGGTGTCGGGGGCGGCAGCTCCGGTTGCCCCGGAGCGGGCGCCGGCTCTGGCAGCGGCACCACGACGACCGGCGCCTCCGGTTCCGGCTGACCAGGCCCCGGATCGACGGGCCCAGGCTCAACTGGGCCTGGGTCGACGGGGCCGGGTCCACCTGTTCCTGGATCAACGGGTTCCGGCAGCGGAGTGGGGTCTGGGGCTACCACGGCGGTGCGCAGGTACCAGCTATTCTGGCTACCAGGCGTGACCCCGCCTTTGAACAGTCGATAGTCGAAGGCACCGGCCGACAAGACCTGGGTCTGGACGAAGGCGCCGCTGCTGCTGGTCGCGCCATTGGTGGCTTCCACGACCTGGATACCGTTCTGGCTGGTCGCGGCCCCGGCGCCGCCGAGATTGCTGATCTGTAAGTTGGTAGTGCCAGAAATCGTACCCCGGTTGACCACCAGCCGATCCGATGGCGCGTCATCACTGGCCAGCACGGTGTTGAGCTTTAAAGTGCCGCCATTGCCGACAAAGTTGCCATTGATGGTCAGGCGCCCCTGGGCGTCGCCGCCACTACTCAGATCGATGAGCCCGCTGCTGTTTACGGTCAGTGGTTGGCCGGGGTTGAAGGCGTTGATCGTGCCCGAGCGGGAGACCAGCGAGCTACTGGCATCGATATTCAGGGCGGTGGGTGCGGCAACCGCACTGGTATCACCGAGGGTCAAGGCATTGTCCAGGCTCCATCGGCTGGCGTTGGTCAGGTTGACGGTTTCCCAGTTGATGTAGCGATCGCCCCCCACGGGCTGACTGTTATCGAAGAGCAGCGTGTCAACGCCAGCACCGCCGTTGACGACGATATTCAGTACGGTGCTGGAGCGGTCCTTGAGCGCCGCCACGTCGTCATCGCCCCCCATGTCCACGGTTCCGCGTATGGTTCCGCCTTGCCACTTGAGGTCGTCATTGCCGAAGCTGGCGAGCAGGTTGCCGCGCAGCTCACCGCCGGTGATGACAAAGATGTCCCTGCCACCACTGGTGCTGATATTGCCGCCGATGGTCCCGGCATTGAGGAAGATGCTGTCATTGCCAAAGCCGGTTACCAGGTTGCCGTCGATACTGCCGCCGGACATGCTGAAGATATTGTTGTCGAGTTTCATGTCGACGCGACCGATGCGGCCGCCGGAAAATTGCGCGATATCGCCGTCTTCAAAAGCGCCGACGATTTGCCCGGCGTTCATCCTGAAAGTATCGCGGGCATCGCCCTGGGCCAGGGACTGGACGGTGCCGCCGGTCATCAGGAAGTCGTCGATCTGTGGTGTCTGGACGACGGCACCGAGATTGTCGCCAGGCCCGACCACAAGGTTCTGGGCAAACACAACGCAGGGCAGGGTGCTGAGTACCACGAACAGTGAGGCTCGCATCTGGCAGGCTCCATTTCCGTACAGGACACTGACCAAAGCAGATCCAGTTTCCCTGTCAGAACTGGACGGGTCCTGTGCCTGAGAGTTGGAGCAAACAGAAACGGTGACAACTGGCAAAAATGCTAGGTGGCTAATAGCCACTGCCTTGTCGTGACCGCCAGAACGGCACCATCCTTATAGTGAAAGGGTCTGATTCGATTGAGAAATATGACCTAGCCTTGGAGGCGGACCGGGCAACACGGAACCGCTGTCTGCCACCTGCAAGGAGAATCACCGATGCTCTCGACCCTGGAGTTGCGCAACATCATCGAACGCAGTTTTCTACCCACCCGCTGCCAGTGCACCCAGGCGGCGGACCGTTCATTGACGGTGCGGGTGTACGACCGCAGCTGCGAGCAGGTCGACCTGCTGGTGACCGGCATCAGCACCGAGCCGCTGAACAGCAGCCGGGCCATTTCGAACCTGATCGCCGGCCTGCGCAATGACCTGGAGGACCAGCGCAACTTGCGTGCGCTGCACCGCCATCCTGGCGGTCAGTCGCGGTAGAACACCTGCACCAGGTGATAGCCGAACTTGCTCTTGATCGGGCCGTGCACGGTACGCAGCGGCTTTTTGAAGATCACCTGGTCGATGGCCCCGACCATCTGCCCCGGGCGCACCTCACCCAGGTCGCCACCGCGTTTGCCGGAGGGGCAGGTGGAGTATTTCTTGGCCAGCACATCGAACGCCTCGCCCTTGGCGATGCGTTGCTTGAGCTGTTCGGCCTCCTCGGCGGTCTTGACCAGAATGTGCCGGGCCTGTGCTTTCATTTCGTCGTACCTGTGCAAAGCGCTGAAACCGCGCATTATGCCTGATCGCGCAGTTCCGGGCGGTCGCGAAATTGCGCCAGGGCCTCTGGGTTGGCCAGGGCGTCGGTGTTTTTCACCGGCTCGCCGTGCACCACGTTGCGAATCGCCAGCTCCACGATCTTGCCGCTGATGGTGCGCGGAATATCGCTGACCGCCGCAATTACCGCCGGCACATGGCGCGGGGTGGTGTTGCTGCGGATCACCTGGCGAATGCGTGCCTGCAGCGCCTCGTCGAGTTGCAGGCCCTCGCGCAGGCGCACGAACAACACCACGCGCACGTCGTTGTGCCAGCGCTGGCCGATGGCGACGCTTTCCAGCACCTCGTCGATCTTTTCCACCTGACGATAGATTTCCGCCGTGCCGATGCGCACGCCACCGGGGTTGAGCACCGCGTCCGAGCGACCGTGGATCAGCAGGCCGCCTTGCGGGGTTTGCTCGGCGTAGTCGCCCTGGGCCCAGACCCCGGGGAACTGGCTGAAATAGGCGGCGCGAAAGCGCTCGCCCAAAGGATCGTTCCAGAAGCCCAGGGGCATGGCCGGGAAATGCCGGGTGCAGACCAGCTCGCCTTTCTCGCCCACCACAGGCTTGCCATTGTCGTCCCAGACTTCCACCGCCATGCCCAGGCTCTTGCACTGGATCTGCCCGCGGCGTACCGGCAGCACCGGGTTGCCGATGACGAAGCAGGAGCAAATATCGGTGCCGCCCGACATCGAGGCCAGGCACAGGTCGGCCTTGAACTCGCGGTAGACGTAGTCATAGCTCTCCGGCGACAGCGGCGAGCCGGTGGACAGCAGCAGCTTGAGCGAGGCCAGGTGGTGGCTTTGGCGCGGTTGCACATGGGCATGCTCCAGCGCCGCCAGGTACTTGGCACTGGTGCCGAAGGCGGTGATCCGTTCGCTGTCAATCAGGTCGAGCAGCCGCTCGGGGCCGGGGTGCAGGGGTGAGCCGTCGTAGAGCACCAGGGTGGTGCCCACGGCCAGGCCGCTGACCAGCCAGTTCCACATCATCCAGCCGCAGGTGGTGTAGTAGAACAGCACGTCGTCGGGGCCCAGGTCATTGTGCAGGCCGTGCTCTTTCAAATGCTGCAGCAGCACGCCGCCGGCGCTGTGGACGATGCACTTGGGCACGCCGGTGGTGCCGCTGGAGTAGAGGATGTAGAGGGGGTGGTCGAAGGGCAGTGGGGTGAACTGCGGTTCACCGCCTGCCTGGTAGAAGTCGTCCCACAGGCTGACCGGGGCACGGCTGTGGAATTCGTCGACGCGGGTGCGGGCGCGGGTGTAGGGCACCACCAGCACCTGTTCGAGGCTGGGCAGCGCGGCCAGCACCTCGTTGATCTTGTCGACCTGGTCGATGGCCTTGCCGGCGTACTGGTAGCCGGCGCAGACGATCAGCAGCTTGGGTTCGATCTGGCCGAAACGGTCGATGATGCCGTGGGTGCCGAACTCCGGCGACGAGCAGGACCAGACCGCGCCGAGGCTGGTGCAGGCCAGCATCGCCACCAGGGTCTGCCAGGTGTTGGGCATGCACGCCGCCACGCGGTCGCCAACGCCGATGCCGGCGGCCTGGAAACTGCGTTGCAGGCCGGCGACCTGGGCGGCCAGCTCGGCATGGCTGATCGACTGCCGCTCACCGTCTTCGCGCACCACGATCAGGGCAGTCTGCCCATCGCGGCGCTGCAGCAGGTGTTCGGCGAAATTCAGGGTGGCGCCGCTGAACCAGCGGGCATCGGGCATCTGCGGCCCCTCGTCGAGCACCCGGGTGGCCGGCTGATGCCAGCGCACCTTGAAGTACTCGGCCAGGGTCTGCCAGAACGCGGCACGCTGGTCGATGCTCCAGCGATGCAACTGGTCGTAGTCGGCCAGCGCCAGACCATGCCTGCGGTTGACCTCCTTGCGAAAGGCCTCCATGCGGCTGGCCTGAATGCGCGCCTTGCCGGGGCGCCAGAGCACTTCGTTCATGCCGCGTTCCTCAAAGGTGGAACCCTTATTCCACTGTAGCGTGCTTCACGTCGCCTGCGGCTGACCAGATGCGGTAGCGCACTTCGACGCCGTCAGGCACATAGACCACCACCGGCAGCTTGCTGTTGTAGCGCAGCAGGAAACCGTCGCCGATCACCGGCACGAAGGCTTGTTGTTTCTTGCCGTCCGGGCAGGCCATCAGGGTCGAGGCCGGGCCCGATACTTTCTCCAGGCGGTAGTAGTTGTAGCCCCAGCCTTGCAGGGTCTGTTCTTCCAGGTTGCCGCCCAGGCGCTGGCGGTTGCAGTCGACCTGCAACTGCTTGCCGGCCAGTACTTCCAGTTTGAACGCCGACTCGTCGGCCTGGGCCGGCAGGTGGATGACCTGGCGGGTAAAGCCTTTTTCGGCCTCGGGGTAGGGCGCTACATCCTTGAGGCTGGCGGCCTGTGCCGAAACGGCGGTCGCCAGGGTCAGGGTGAACAACGCGGTGAGGGGGATCGGGCGCATGAAGGCCTCCTTGCAGGTAAAAAAGACGATGCCGCAACCAGATCCCGAGCCACCCGTCATTGGGCCAGCCAGCCGCCATCGATGTTCCAGGCGGCGCCGCGAACCTGGCTGCCAGCTTCGCTACAGAGGAACAATACCAGCTCACCCAGGTGTTCGGGAGTGACGAAGGCCAGCGAAGGTTGCTTTTCGGCCAGCAGATCGCGCTGCGCCTGGCCGGCGTCGACACCGCCGGCGGCACGGTCGTCGATCTGTTTCTGCACCAGCGGCGTCAGTACCCAACCCGGGCAGATGGCGTTGCAGGTGATGTTGCTGGTGGCGGTCTCCAGGCCCACCACCTTGGTCAGGCCGACCACTCCGTGCTTGGCCGCGACGTAGGCGGCCTTGCCGGTGGAGCCGACCTGGCCGTGCACCGAGGCGATGTTGACGATCCGTCCCCAGTTGCGCTGGCGCATGCCCGGCAGCACCAGGCGGGTGCCATGGAACACGGCGGTCAGGTTGATGGCGATGATCGAGTCCCAGCGCTCGACGGGGAAGTCTTCGACCGGGGCCACATGCTGGATGCCGGCGTTGTTGACGAGGATATCGACGCCACCGAACTCGCGCTCGGCATAGGCGAACAGGTCTTCGATCTGTGCCAGGTCACCGAGGTCGGCCGGGTGATGGCCGACCCGGGTGCCGTGCCGGGCCACCTCGGCGATCACCGCGTTGGCATCGCCGAAGCCGTTGAGGATCAGGTTGGCCCCGGCCCGCGCCAGGACATGGGCGATGCCCAGGCCAATGCCGCTGGTGGAACCGGTGACCAGTGCTGTCTTGCCGATGAGATTCATGGATGCTCCTTAGACGATGCCAGTGGCGTAGAAGGTGGCGATGACCACGAACACCGCCAGGGTCTTGATCAGGGTAATACCGAAAATGTCCTTGTAGGCTTCGCGGTGGGTCAGGCCGGTCACGGCCAGCAGGGTGATCACCGCGCCGTTGTGCGGCAGGGTGTCCATGCCGCCACTGGCCATGGACGCCACCCGGTGCAGCACCTCAAGGGGAATGTTGGCGGCGTTGGCGGCAGCGATGAAGCTGTCGGACATGGCCGCCAGGGCAATGCTCATGCCCCCCGAGGCGGAGCCGGTGATGCCCGCCAGCAGGGTGACGGTGATGGCCTCGTTGACCAGCGGATTGGGGATGGCGCGCAAGGCGTCGGCCAGCACCAGAAAGCCCGGCAGCGAGGCGATCACCGCGCCGAAGCCGTATTCGGAGGCGGTGTTCATGGCCGCCAGCAAGGCGCCGCTGACCGCGCTCTTGCTGCCTTCGGCCAGGCGATGCTTGATCGCGCCAAAGCCTGCGACCAGCACCAGCAGGATGCCCAGCAGCAAGGCGGCTTCCACCGCCCAGATCGCCGTGAGCTTGGCGATATCGGTCTGCACCGGCGCACTCATGCCCGGCAGGGCGAGGCTGTGGGTCTTGCCGTACCAGGCCGGGATCCAGTGGGTGAACAACAGGTTCATGACCCCCACCAGCAGCAGGGGCGAGAGGGCCAGCAGCGGGTTGGGCAGTTTGAGGTCGGCGGCGGTTTCCGGCTCGTTGCGCAGGTCCGAGCCGTAACCTTCGCCGGCGCGCTGGGCCTTGTTGCGCTGGCGCTGCAGGTAGAGCATGCCGGTGCAGAACACGAACAGGGTACCGATCAGCCCCAGCCAGGGCGCGGCCCAGGCAGTGGTGTTGAAGAAGGTGCTGGGGATGATGTTCTGGATCTGCGGGGTGCCGGGCAGGGCGTCCATGGTGAAGGAGAACGCACCCAGGGCGATGGTCGCCGGAATCAGGCGCTTGGGGATGTTGCTCTGGCGGAACATTTCGGCGGCGAACGGGTAGACCGCGAACACCACCACGAACAGCGATACCCCGCCGTAGGTGAGCAGGGCGCAAACCAGTACGATCACCAGCATCGCCTGGCTTGTGCCGAGCAGGCGGATGGCGGCGGCGACGATGGAGCGGGAAAAGCCCGACAGCTCGATCAGCTTGCCGAACACGGCGCCGAGCAGGAACACCGGGAAGTACAGCTTGATGAAACCGACCATTTTCTCCATGAACACGCCGGTGAAGGCCGGGGCCACGGCGGAGGGGTCGGTGAGCAGGACAGCGCCGAGGGCGGCGATGGGGGCGAAGAGGATAACGCTGTAACCACGGTAGGCAGCCAGCATCAGCAGCGCGAGGGCTGCCAGGGCGATGATCACACTCATCGAGTGTCTCCTTGGGTGCATCTTGTTTTTGTTGGTTCGCTGGAGATAGCGGGAATCGTGCCAAGTAGTTAAGTTGTTGATTAATAAGGATTAAAATGATTTTTCGTACGTGCTTGTCTCTATTTGGAGACGGGCGCGATCGCGGGGCAAGCCCGCTCCTACAGGGTGTTGTAGGAGCGGGCTTGCCCCGCGAGGCGATCTCAAATCAGAAACACCAGTCTCGTTATTGAGACGAAATCCCCAGCGCCACCAGCTTCTTGTACAAGGTAGACCGCCCCAGGCCCAGCTGCCGCGCCGCTTCCGGCACGTTGCCGGCACAGCGGGCGAGGGTGTCGCCGAGCAACTGACGTTCGAAATCCGCGCACGCCTGTTTATAGCTCAGCGGCGCCGCCTGAGCCTGCAACGGCGCCAGGTTGCCCAGCGCCGCCTGCACATCCTGGGCACTGAGCCGTGGCTGGTCCGCCAGCAAGGTGGCCCGCTCCAGCACGTTGCGCAGCTCGCGGATATTGCCCGGCCAGGCATGCCGGGCCAGCAGCGCCTGGGCATCGGGCTCCAGCTCATGCTGGCTACCGAGTTCTTCGAGAATCGCTTCGCTGAGCGCCGGCAGGTCATCGAGGCGCTCGCGCAGCGGTGGAACGTTGATCGGCAGGACGTTGAGGCGGTAATACAGGTCGGCACGAAACTCGCCCCGGGCCATGGCCGCCGCCAGGTCAGTGGAGGTCGCGGCAATGATGCGCACGTCGCTGTGCATCATCTGGTTGGAGCCGACCGGCTCGTATTCCTTCTCCTGCAATACCCGCAGCAACTTGCTCTGCAGCGGCAGGGGCATGTCGCCGATCTCGTCGAGAAACAGCGTGCCGCCCTCGGCCAGTTGCAACTTGCCCGGCCGGCCCTTGCGATCGGCGCCGGTATAGGCCCCGGGGGCGGTGCCGAAGAACTCGGCTTCGAGCAGGGTCTCGGGAATGGCGGCGCTGTTGATGCTGACAAAGGCCTTGTGCGCCCGTGGCGAGGCGGCATGAATGGCATGGGCCAAAAGCTCTTTGCCGGTGCCGGTCTCGCCCAGCAGCAACACCGCCGAATCGCTGCTGGCACCGCGCCGGGCGCGGCGCTTGACCTCAAGGCTGGCGGCGCTGGTGCCGATGAACTGGGCGAAACTGTACTTGGCCTGGCGTGCGCGCAGCAGCGAGCGGGTCGAAGCCAGTTCCTGCTGCATGCTGGCGTAGCGCTTGAGCAGGGGCGACAGGCTGCGCAGTTCATCGAACAGGGCAAAGCCGATGGCGCCGATCAGCTCGCCACTGCCGTCGTGCACCGGCAGACGCATGACCACCAGCGGGTCCTTGGGGGTGTCGAGCATGTCCAGCAGGATCGGCCGGCCGTTGCTCAGCACCTCGCGCATCAGGCTGCCGGGAATCACGCTTTCGCAGGGCTGGCCGATGGCGCTGGCGGCATCGCCCAGGCCGAAGCGCCGGGCATAGCGCTCGTTGATCCAGACAATCCGCGCATCGCGATCGACGATCAGCGTACCCTCGCTGGACTGCTCGATGATCTCGAACAGCGAACGGATGGCCAGCTGGCGCACCTGCTGGTAATCCTTGAGGCTGTCATTGGCAGGCATGCACCGCTCCCTGAAACGTGAAGGTTGCGATTATGCCCGTGGATCGAAGGCTTCGCGCAAGGCATCGCCAATGAATACCAGCAGCGACAGGATCAGGGCCAGGGCGAAGAACGCGGTAAAGCCCAGCCACGGCGCCTGCAGGTTCTGCTTGCCCTGGTTGACCAGCTCGCCCAGCGAGGCGCTGCCGGCGGGCATGCCGAAGCCGAGGAAGTCCAGGGCGGTGAGGGTGGTGATGGCGCCGGTAAGGATGAACGGCAGGTAGGTCAGGGTGGCGTTCATGGCATTGGGCAGGATGTGCCGCAGGATCACCCAGCGGTCGGGCAGGCCCAGGGCGCGGGCGGCCTGCACGTACTCCAGGTTGCGCCCACGGAGGAACTCGGCACGCACCACGTCCACCAGCGCCAGCCAGGAAAACAGCGCCATGATCCCCAGCAGCCACCAGAAATTCGGTTCGACGAAGCCGCTGAGGATGATCAGCAGGTAGAGCACCGGCAAGCCCGACCAGACCTCCAGCAGGCGCTGGCCGATCAGGTCGACCCAGCCACCGTGGTAGCCCTGCAGGGCCCCGGCGGCAATGCCGATCAGTGTGCTGATCAAGGTCAGGGCCAGGGCGAATAGGATCGACACCCGGGTGCCGTACAGCACCCGTGCCAGCACATCCCGGGCCTGGTCGTCGGTGCCCAGCCAGTTCACTGCGGTGGGCGGGCTGGGGGTGGGTTGCTGCAGGTCATAGTTGGGCGTGTCGGCGCTGAACGGCACCGGGGCGAACAGCATCCAGCCGCCCTGGTCCTTGATCAGCGTCTGCACGTACTGGCTGCGGTAGTCGGGCTGGAACGGCAACTGGCCGCCGAAGGCCTGCTCGGTGTAGCGCTTGAATGCCGGAAAATACAACTGACCCTGGTAGCCCAGCAGCAGCGGCTTGTCATTGGCCACCAGCTCCGCGCCCAGGCTCAGCACCAGCAGCACGCCAAACATCCATAGCGAGTACCAGCCACGGCGATTGCGTCGAAAGCGCTGCAGGCGTCTGCGCGAAACTGGCGACAGGCTGAACATCAATGTGCCCTCGTGGCAAAGTCGATGCGCGGATCGACCAGGGTGTAGCACAAGTCGCCCACCAGACGGATCAGCAGACCGAACAAGGTGAAGATGAACAGCGAGCCGAACACCACCGGGTAGTCCCGCGACACGGCCGCCTCATAGCTCAGGCGCCCCAGGCCATCGAGGGAGAAGATCACCTCGATCAGCAGGGAGCCGGCGAAGAACACGCTGATCAGCGCCTGGGGAATGCCGGCCACCACCAGCAGAATGGCGTTGCGAAATACATGGCCGTACAGCACCCGGCGCTCGCTCAGGCCCTTGGCCCGGGCGGTGATCACGTACTGGCGGGTGATCTCGTTGAGAAAGGCGTTCTTGGTCAGCAGGGTCAGGGTGGCGAAGCCGCCGATCACCAGGGCGCCGACCGGCAGCACCAGGTGCCAGAAATAGTCGGCCAGCTTGCCCAGCAGGCTCAACTGGTCGAAGTTCTCCGACACCAGCCCGCGCACCGGAAACCAGTTCAGCGACGTGCCGCCGGCGAACACCACGATCAGCAGCAGGGCGAACAGGAACGACGGCAGGGCGTAGCCGATCACGATCAGGCTGCTGCTCCAGGCGTCGAAGGCGCTGCCATGGCGCACAGCCTTGCGGATGCCCAGGGGGATCGACACCAGGTAGGTGATCAGGGTGGCCCAGAAGCCCAGCGACAGGGTCACCGGCATCTTCTCCAGGATCAGGTCGGTGACCTTGGCGCCGCGAAAGAAGCTGGTGCCGAAATCCAGGCGGGCGTATTGGGTGAGCATCAACCACAGCCGCTCGGGTGCGGACTTGTCGAAGCCATACTGGCGCTTGATGTCCTCGATCAGCTTGGGGTCAAGGCCACGGCTGGCCCGGGAGCTGCTGTGCAGCGTCTCGGCACTGGCACCCGGCGCACCGCCACCGATGCCCTGCAGGCGGGCGATGGCCTGTTCCACCGGCCCCCCGGGGGCGGCCTGGACGATGACGAAGTTGACCAGCAGGATGATCAACAGGGTCGGCACGATCAGCAGCAGGCGGCGCAGGATGTAAACGGTCATGGCTGCTCCTTCAGGCGCTCGGCCATCTGCGCGTTGGTCAATGCCGTGGGGCTGACTTCCCACCAGCTGTCCAGGCCTTCATCGTTGCTGGCCTGGACCTTGGGCAGACCGAAGCGGTTCCACCAGACGGTGGAGGAGCCCGGTGGGTAGTAGTTGGGAATCCAGTAGTAGTTCCACTGCAGCACCCGGTCCAGGGCATGGGCATGGCGCAGCATGTCGGCCTGGGTGCTGGCCTTGACCAGGCCGTCGATCAGGCGGTCGACCGCAGGATTCTGCAGCACCATGTAGTTGTTCGAGCCCGGGTCCTTGGCCGCTGCCGAACCGAAGAAGTTGTACAACTCAAGGCCGGGGGACGGCGACACCGGGTAGCCGGTGACGATCATGTCGTAGTCGCGCTCCATCAGCCGGTTGATGTACTGCGAGGCGTCGATGCGGCGGATCTCAAGGGTGATGCCGATCTGCGCCAGGGTGCGCTTCCACGGCAACAGCAGGCGCTCGAAGCCGGCCTGGCCGTTGAGGAAGGTAAAGCGCAGGGGTTCGCCTTCGGCGTTCACCAGTTGATCGCCCTCGGGCTTCCAGCCTGCGTCCTGCAACAACGCCAGGGCCTGCAACTGCTTGTCGCGGATAATCCCCGAGCCGTCGGTGCGCGGCGCTTCGAACACCTCGGTGAAGACTTCGGCCGGCACTTGGTCGCGCAAGGGTTCGAGCAGCGCCAGTTCGCCGGCGTCGGGCAGGGCGCGGGCGGCCAGGGCGCTGTTGGAGAAAAAGCTCTGCTGGCGGATGTACAGGTTGCGCATCATCTGCCGGTTGCTCCACTCGAAGTCCCACAGCAGGGCCAGCGCCTGGCGCACCCGGCGGTCCTTGAACACCGGTCGCTGCAGGTTGAAGACAAAGCCTTGGGCGGTCTGCGGCGCCTCCTTGCCCAGGTGCGCGCGCTGCAGGCGGCCATCGTCCAGGGCCGGGCTGTCGTAGCCGATGGTGTAGCCGGTGGCGGAGAACTCGCGGTTGTAGTCGAAGCTGCCGCCGCGCAGCACCTGGCGCGCTACCTCGGTGTCGCCGAAGTACTCGATCCGCAGGCGGTCGAAATTGTAGCGGCCGCGGTTGACCGGCAGCTCCTTCGCCCACCAGGTGGGGTCGCGCTCGAAGGTGATGCTGCGACCGTTGTCGATCTGCCCGATGCGGTACGGCCCGCTGCCCAAAGGCGCCTCGAAGCCGCCACCGCTGGCGAAGTCGCGATCCTTCCACCAGTGCTCGGGCAGCACCGGCAAGGTGGCCAGGTCCAGGGGCAGGGTGCGGTTCTGGTTGTTCTTGAAGTGAAAACGAATCTGCCGGGGACCTTCGATTTCTACCCGTTCGACATCGGCGAACTGGGTGCGGTATTTGAGGTTGCCCTGGTGCATCAGCAGCTCGAAGGTGTAGCGCACATCCTCGGCGCGGATCGGCTGGCCGTCGGCAAAACGCGCGCGTGGGTCGAGGTAGAAACGCAGCCACAGGCCGTCGGGGTCGCGTTCCAGTTGGCGGGCGACCAGGCCGTAGACGGTGTAGGGCTCATCCTGCGAGCGCACCGCCAGTGGCGAATACAGCCAGCCGTCGACTTCGGCGACGCCGATGCCCTTGTCGATATAGGGAATGATGTGGTCGAACTGGCCGATCTCGATGGCCGAGCGACGCAGGCTGCCGCCTTTGCGGGCGTCCGGGTTGGCGTAGGCGAAGTGCTGGAACCCCGCGCTGTAGCGCGGCGCTTCGCCGTACACCGTCAGGGCGTGTTGTGGCGCCGCTGCCGTGGGCAGCGCCAGGAGCAGGGCAAAGGCCAGCATGGCACCGGATAGGGTTGTCCGCATCGGAGGTTAACCTGAGGTTCTGGGCTTTTGTACCTGTCATTTCTATCAGTTTACGGACCACCGCCATAGGGCGCTAACTCTGCCTCGAACCACATTTCCCGTGGCTTGAGATTAGCAGGAGCGAACGATGGCAAACCAAGCCGTGAGTGTCGAGCGACCCCCGTTGCATCCCCCGCTGGTACTCAAGGCCAGGGAGCTGGACGGCTTTGATGGTGGCATCGGCATTGCCGATGTCGGCGAAGACCTGGCCATCCTGGTCTACGCCTGGCTGGACATGGCCCCCGGCCAACGCCTGGCGCTGTACCTCGATGACGATCCCGAGCCGCTGCTGATCCGGCCGATTCTCGAGGGCGAGGACAACCAGGACGTGCTGCTGTCGATCGAACGTCGGCACCTGTTTGCCCGCACCCTGGCGATCCACTACAGCGTCACCGACATCAACACCCAGCCCTCCGAACGTTACCGCTTGCTGATCAAGCTCGACCGCCCAGGCGGCGTCGAACCGGACCCGGACACCGGCATCAGCGATGGCCTGGAAGCACCGCTGGTGCCCGACGAAATCGCCCGCTTTGGCGTGGGCCCGGAGCACCTGGCGGCTGGCGTCGAGGTGACGATCCCGCCATTCGCCAACCGCACGCCCGTCCAGTGGATCACCCTGTACTGGGGTGGCGTGGCGGTACGCCAGCAAGTAGTCATCGATGACCCGCTGGCGCCGGTGGTCATCACCGTGCCCGCGGAGATCATCCTCAAGGCCGGCGACAGAGAGGCGCTGCCGCTGGTCTACGAGGTTCACGACGAGGTCAACAACTGGTCCGGACACTCGCCAGGCACATTGATCAAGGTGGTGGTGCGTGCAGGTGACCTGCCGGCGCCCGAGGTGCTGGACGCTGTCGATGGCTTCCTCGACGTCGCTGTGCTGGGCAGTCGCGCGGCCAGGGTCAGGGTCGAAACGCCTGCGCCTGATTTTGCTCCGGGTGACGTGGTACGCCTGCACTGGTACGGCATTGATGCTGACGGCAATCCGGTGTCCGAAACCCTTGAACTTGAGATCGAGGGTGCGGACGGCCTGGTGTTTGAAGTGGCCAACCAGAAGGTCCTCGACATTGTTCATGGCCGGGCGCGGGTAGCCTATGAGTTGCGTCGCAGTGGTGCGCATGTCGGCTTTTCCGAACAGGTCACGGTGCATGTGATCGGTGAGGTTCGGCTGCGTTTCGAGGTCTTCGGTGCGCGCTCCTCGCGGGGCCCCTACTACTACGCTACGCCTTCCCGGCTGGTAGCCCGCGCCAGTGCCGGCACGGTGCATTGGCAATACCTGGGAGACACCGCGGGCGAGGCAGGCGAAAGCTTTATCGACACAGCCCCGGAAAAGCTGTTGCAGGTCTCCTACCGCAGCTCCCCAGAGGCGGACACCGAAGTTCTGGAATTGCGCCCGGGCAATGTCAGTGGCGTGTTGCTGCTGGGCAGCCATGACAGCGGCTGCCTGGTGAAAGACGACGGCACCTTGTTCGGTTGGGCGGCGGCCGGCAGCCCCTTGTTGCCGCCGCCGGGTATCACTGACGTCGTGCATGTCAGCGGCGGTGGTCAGGCGTATGCGGCTTTGACCCGCAGCGGCGAAGTCAGGGCCTGGGGCGTGGATGGGTTTGGCGGGAGCATCCCTCCTGATGTCGTGCCCAACCTTGTCAATGTGCAGGTGGTCGCGGGCGCAGGCAGGGCCTTTGCCGCGCTGCTGGGTAACGGGCGGGTGGAGGCATGGGGAGAGTCGGGCGCCGGAGGGGAGATACCGGCGGGCATCAAGGCCAACTTGCGTAACGTCGAGCAGATCATTGGCGCCGATGCGGGGTTTGCCACGCGTCAGGTTGATGGCCGGGTTTACTGCTGGGGTGAAGGAGTCGGCATTACGCCGGGGCTGGTTGTTGCTGCCCAAGGGGCCGTGCGCCTGTACGCCAGCAATGGTGCCTTCGCCGCACTCTTGCCCGATGGCCGCGTGCACGCCTGGGGCGATCACAGTCAGGGCGGGCTGGTGCCTGCAGGTCTGGTCGACGTTCGCCAACTGGCTTCGACCAGCCGCGCCTTCGCCGCCATTGACGGCCAAGGCCGGATCCATTGCTGGGGCGACCCGCAGTTCGGCGGACAACAACCGGCGCCTCCACCCTCGGCACCGGTTTACCTGTTGGGGGCATCGTCGGCGTTCGCCGTGTTGCTCGAGGACACCACCGTCCATGCCTGGGGGCAGGCGGCAGAAGGTGCAAACGTGCCGGCGGGATTGCGCAATGTACTGACCCTGACCGCCACCTATGGCGGTTTTGCCGCCTTGCGCGAGGATCGCTCTTGGCTGTCCTGGGGACGTACCTCGGGAGACGCGATGCCGGCACAGACCCACTGCATCTACCAGGCCGGCAGCACCTTGCTGGGCTTGAGCGAGGCCGGTCAGGTCAGTGGCCGGGGAGAGAATGCTCCGGACTTCAGCGAGGTCCAGGGTCAGGTGAGTTATTACCAGGCAGTGGTAAGGGTAGGGCTTGAAGTCGTTATCGATGGTCAATGAGGAACGAGTCATGAGCGAACAGCAAAAAACTTCTGAGGCGCCGATGGCGGCTCCCGTCGCCAACAACGTGGCGATCATAGGTGAGCCACGTGTCGGCGGAACGGTCAGCGGCAGCTACATCTATGTCAATGACGCACAGAACCCGGAAGAGGACTCCGTGTATCGTTGGTACATCGATGGCGTCCCGGGGGCCAGTACGTTGGGCCTGACCCTGACAGCGGAGCACCTGGGCAAATACCTGCAGTTTTCCGTGACGCCTCGGGCCGTGAGCGAGGAGCTGGGGCTGGAGACCTGGTCGAACACGCTGCAGGTCTACGATGACTTCCAGGGTATCTCGCCGAGAGAAATGGAGGGCAGCTTCCTGTCTCAGGACGGGAGCTTTTCCATGTATGAGCGGGAGCCGACGGATCGTCTGCTGGTGTCCAGTGCCGGCGCCCTGGCGTTACAGGATGGGCTTGCCCAGAATGTATTCGCCCTGGGACGCAATGACTTTGGCGCGAACATTCCTGCCGATATTCAACGGCTTCTACAGAACAATCCGGCAGTACGGTTGTTCTCCACGGGCAGTGACTTCGGGGCAGTGGTCAGCAATGCCGGCACCAATCAGTTGCTGGTGTGGGGACCCTGGATGACCACATTACCGCCAGAGGTGGGCACTCGTAACATCAAGTCGGTGTACAGCAATGGCTCGGCCTTGGCGTTCATCTACAACAATCCCCCGCCAGCGGCCAACAAGATCGGTGCACTGGGTAATGCTGCCAATGGTGGTCGGGTGCCTGACGCGGTTCAACGAGAGTTGCTGTTCGATCTGCCACAGGCCATCTATGCCACTGAAACCGCCTTTGCGGTACGCACGACGGACAGCTATGTCCACGCTTGGGGGCTTGGACTTGGTGGCGGGACCATAGACGCTGAAACCCGGCAGTACCTGGATCAGATGCGGGTTACCGAGATCTATGCCACGGCGTCGGCGTTTTGCGCGATCGGCCCGCTGCGCCGGGGCGATCCGAATGAACTGAATATTGTTGCCTGGGGCAATAAAGATGGTGGTGGAACGCTGACCGCGCAGCAAATAGAAACCATCATGATCGGCGGGGGCGTCAGGCATGTGATCGCCGCGCGTAATGCGTTCTGCGTGATCACCAAGTCGGGACGGGTCGTCGTCTGGGGTAATGCGGCCCATGGCGGCGTGCTCTCGGCAGAGGCCCAGCAGCTCAATGCCCGCGGCAATATTGTGATGTGCGTTGCCGCGGCCTGGGCGTTCTGTATGGTCAATGCGTTTGGCCAGGCGGCTGCCTGGGGCACCGTGGGCTATGGGGGTAATACGCCAACTGACGCGGAGCCGGTGTTGCTCGACGCACAGCGGGCCTTGGAAAACAGCGGCTGCAAGCCTGGAATCGAACAACTTTTCGAGAAATGGCGGGTTGCTGAGCGATTGCTGCAGCTTGCGCCAAGAACACCGCATGCCAGCCCGGGCTGCACCTGCGAGAGCGTCGTCAGGCGCTCCAGCTCGCGGTTGATCACGGTGGATGGTGAAGTCAGCCTGCACAGCAACGACTCCAGTTTCTTCTTGTTGGCGCGAGATGAGTTCGGTTTGACCGAGGCCGTACACGTCTGGGGACAAACGGCCGCCGGGGGTACCCTTCCCCAGGCGACCCGGCAGGTTCTGGAGGCCAGCCTCATCGATGCGGTCTACTGTACCAATCGCTCCTATGGCGTTCTGGCTCGCCAGGGCGTTGTGCAGGGGGCATTCATCGGCTGGGGGGCGACCCTCGCGCAAGGGGGCGCAGGTGAGGTGCCTGCCGACTTGCAGGCGTTACTGCAGCGCGACGTGGTCGAGCTGTATTCAATCAAGCGGCTTCCCTTTGCTGCACCCTCCGTTGCAATCGTGAACTCGGCGTTCATCGCCCGCAAGCAGGCGCCTGGTTATGTGGTCTGGGGCGCTGGAGGAGACCTGGTCAATCAGTACTTCGAGCCAGGGCGGGAGTCTGAACGGTTGGCGCAATTGTCCGGTCAAGGGAGTTGAGCCATGAGCGAGACACTTTCGTTACTCAGCCAACAGCGCAAGCGCGCCTTGCGGGCGCCACCTATTGCCAGTGCAGTGCTGGTCATGGGTTTGCCGTGCATAGGTGGTAGTTTGCGCGGCAGCTATGAATACCACGGCACCTTGCCGGAAGCCGGATCGGTCTACCGTTGGTACCTGAACAACCAGGTGGTTGCCAGCGCCCAGGACTTCAAATTGTTAAGCGAGCATGCCGGCGCGCTGCTGGAGTTCTCGGTCATGCCCCGGGCGATGAACGGAGAGCTGGGGGCCGAGTATTTCTCGCCACCGGTGCGGGTGACGTCCGGTTTCCAGGGCATCAGCGCGGAGGAAAACGAGAACAGTTACCTGAAACAGCAGGGCAACTTCTCCTTTCATGTCCCCGAGCCGGATGACCGTATCCTGGTCTCGACCGGTGGCGCGTTCGCTGTGCTGGATGGGGCAACCCGAACGACCTATATCGAAGGTCAGGCTGCCTGGGGGGCGAATGTTCCTGAACTTATCCGCAACTTCCTGATCAGCAACCCGGGGGTGCTGGCCTTTGCCACCGAACGGGACTTCGCCATCCTGGTCAATATTCCAGGTACGTCAGCCAATCAGTTGCTGGTCTGGGGGCAGAATATCCCGGCCGATTTGCCGCCGCTGCGCAACATCAAGTCGGTTTATACCAACCGCAGCGTGATCGTTTATGAGTATCGCAACCCTTCCGGCAACAGCAACCGCATCGGGGCCATTGGTCGCGCCATCGACCCTGCTGCACAGGTCCCTGCTGACATCCAGCTTGCGCTGATCACCGATCCCGTCGCCGCGATCTATTCGACCGAGACGGCCTTTGCCGTCCGCACACAGTCGGGCAAGGTCTATGCCTGGGGGCATATCCATCAAGGCGGGCGTATTTCGCCGGAGGTACGCGCGGTTCTCAATACCATGATAGTGGAGCGGATCATCTGCGGGCCACGTGCGTTCTGCGCCATTGGTACAGGGGGGGAGGTGGTGGCCTGGGGCTCCGCAGGGGATGGCGGCACCATCCCGATTGATCAGCTGACAGCCATCCTCGATGACGGCGGCGCCTTGTCGGTGATTGCCGCTGAGCAAGCCTTTGTCGCTATCACCCGCAACCGTCGAAGAGCTTACAGTTGGGGGGCTCCGGCAAGCGGCGGGACGATGTCGGCATCGGCTGCGGAACTGGCGCGGCGAGGTGATATTGTGCTTTGCAAGGCCAACCGCTGGGCGTTCACAATCGTCAACGCCTCGGGGCAGGTTGAAGCCTGGGGCGCTACGTTGTACGGGGGGGCTTCGCTGAGCAAGGAGCAGAATCAGCGGATTGCCAGCCTGTTTCAGCGCTACCCGGTCAACAGGCATGCCACCTCGGGTGTGGGTAGCCGGGTTATCACTGTCGACGGTGCGATCAGCATTGCGGCCAATGATGTCAGCTTTTTTCTCTATGCCGTTGATCAAGAGGGGCTGACGCTTGAGGTCCTGGCGTGGGGATACGCAACGCATGGGGGCAACCTGCCCGGCGCGACCGAGCAGGTGCTCAGGGCCAGCCTGATCCGTGATGTGTACTGTACCAATGGTGCCTACAGCGTCATTGTCGATCAAGGCGTGGTGAGGGGAGCGGTACTGGTGTGGGGCGCGACGCTGGCCATGGAAGATGCCGGGGAGATTCCGCCCGAGCTGGTGCGGTACCTGCAGGACAGTGTCGTCGAGCTGTACTCGATCAAACGCTATCCCTATGTCGTACAGCCGCCACCACCGCCGCCACCGCCACCGCCACCACCGCCGCCACCAGATCGACCTCCACACATTGATCCATCATTCGCTGCTAGGCGCAGCGATGGTACTTATGTGCTGTGGGGCGGTAACGTACAGAATCAGTATTACGACCCGACCAGCCCGGGTGCTCGGGGAGCGGTGAGGATCACACCTCGTCCACTGGATGAAGAGGTGTAACTGAAGCAGGGCGTGGCCAGCGCAGCCACGCCTTTTTTTGGTGCTGTAGAAAGTCCGCCTGGCGAATGTCGCAGCAGCGTCGCTCGGCCCGTGGGTGTTCACAGGGAGTTTCAGTATGGGACAGCAACAAAGAATCACGGAGCAACTGCGTCATTGGATCTTGATGCAACGCGCAGCCCATTACCCTGATGCACTGTTGTATACCCAACTGTTGTCGGTGGGCTGGAGTGATGGAGCAGCAAGGCAAGCCTTGGCAGAGCAGGGTATCGCCAGTGCCCAGGCGTTAGCGCTCGACCCTGGCAAGCCGATGCCAGGGCCGGACCTGTCCGGCTCACCGATGTATGTCGACGCCGGCGACCGCCGTGTGCAAGTGCTGCAAACCCTGCAGCACCCACGGGTCGTTGTGTTCGATGAGCTGTTGTCCGAGGACGAGTGCACAGGCCTGATCAGTATGGCGCGCATGCGCCTGGAGCGGTCCTTGACCCTGGATCTGGACTCCGGAAAGGACATCCTCTGCGAGGAGCGAACCAGTGACGGCATGTTCTTCCAGCGAGGTGAAAACGCGCTGATCACTCAAGTGGAACAGCGTATTGCGGCGTTGCTGCAATGGCCGGTCGAATGTGCTGAAGGCTTGCAGGTACTTCGCTATTTGCCGGGTGCGCAATACGCCCCGCATTACGACTATTTTTCACCCGAGCGTGCCGGGACTTCAGAGGTGCTGGCAAGTGGCGGGCAGCGTGTCGCCACGTTGCTGATGTATTTGCAGGCGCCGGACGCGGGGGGCGCTACGGTGTTCCCGGATGTTGGCCTGGAGGTCATGCCCAGGCGAGGAAGCGCGCTGTTTTTCAGCTACGACAGGCCGGACCCATCGACCCGCTCGTTGCATGGCGGCAGTCCTGTTGTGGCGGGTGAAAAATGGGTGGCAACGAAATGGCTGCGCGAACGCGAATTCGTATGAGCCGACCAAGGCTGCTTGTGTGCTCGCACAGCCTTGGCCGGATGCTGGGTGCGACTCAGTCCTGACGGCTGGTCACTTCCAGCAGGTGGTAGCCGAACTGGGTCTTCACCGGGCCCTGGACGGTGCCGACCGGGGCGCTGAATACCACGGTGTCGAACTCCTTGACCATCTGGCCCGGGCCGAACGAGCCCAGGTCACCGCCCTGGCGGCTGGACGGGCAGGTGGAGTTGGCCTTGGCGATTTCGGCGAAGTCGGCGCCAGCTTCGATCTGGGCCTTCAGTTCGTTGCACTTCTCTTCAGAGGCAACCAGGATGTGACGGGCAGTGGCTTTGGCCATGGGAGTTACTCCTTTGCAAGAAAGTGCCGAGACTACCCGATTGCCAGCGGTTTTGCCTGCGCAATGTCACGCAATGCGCTTGCCGCCTGGCGCAACAGGGCTTCAGTGCCCTCCCAGCCCAGGCAACCGTCGGTGATCGATACGCCGTATTTGAGCGGCTCCTTGCCCAGTGCCTGGCAGCCGTCGAACAGGTGGCTCTCGAGCATCATGCCGATCAACGAACGATCGCCCTGCAGGCGTTGGTCCAGCACGGCGTTGAACACCTCGGGCTGACGCAGCGGGTCCTTGCCGCTGTTGGCATGGCTGCAATCGACCATGATCCGTGCGGCGACGCCGGCCTTGGCCAGGCCCTGGCGCGCCATGGCGATGCTTTGCGCGTCGTAGTTGGGGCCCTTGCTGCCACCGCGCAGCACCAGGTGGGTGTCGCGGTTGCCCAGGGTCTCGATGATCGCCGGGAAGCCCTGCACGTCCATGCCGAAGTGGCGGTGGCTGTGGGCGGCGCTGCGAATCGCGTCGCAGGCGATGCCGACCCCGCCGTCGGTGCCGTTCTTGAAGCCCACGGGCAGGTCCAGGCCGCTGACCATCTCACGGTGAATCTGCGATTCGGTGGTGCGCGCGCCAATGGCCGCCCAGCTCAGCAGGTCGTCGAAGTAGCCGGCCGCCATCGGTTGCAGCAGCTCGGTGGCCACCGGCAGGCCGGCTTCGAGCATGGCCAGCATCAGGCCGCGGGACAGGGCGATGCCGCCGTGCATGTCGTCGCTGCCATCGAGGTGCGGATCGTAGGCCAGGCCTTTCCAGCCGACGGTGGTGCGCGGTTTTTCGACGTAGGCGCGCATCACCAGGAGCATCTGGTCGCTGACCTCGGTGGCCAGTTGTGCCAGGCGCTGGGCGTATTCGCGGGCCGAGCGTGGGTCATGCAGCGAGCAGGGGCCGACGATCAACAGCAGGCGTGAGTCTTTTCCGTCGAGGATGGCGCGTATGGCCTGGCGATGGGCCTGGACCTGGGCGGTGAGGGCGGTGGACAGCGGCATTTGCTGCTTGAGCAACAACGGGCTCGGCAGGCGCTGGCTGACGGCGTTGTTGGCAGCGGTGGGTTCGGACAGTGGCAGAGCGAGAGTGGACGATTGCATGTGCTGGTATCCCTGGGCGGATGGCGGGTTCTGGCCCGCGCTGTCGGCCCTATCGAGGTGTTCGACAGATGGCCTGATTGGCGTCTTGTGTAGGTGTGCCACCAACAATTGACCGATCGGAGGCGGCAGACTGGCCCGAACGGGATTGGCTAAATCGCCAGGCGGTAAAGCTTGGGTAACGGTAATAGGTGGCGTAGTTCATGGGGTAATCCTCGGTGTCTGTTCGGTTGTCGTGGGGCCTTGAAAAACAAAACCCCCGGTCGGGGGGCCGACCGGGGGTTGAGTATTCTCGTGTTCGGCGGCCCCTTGAAAGTGGGCGCCGGTGTGGGTATCAGCGGCGCCTGTGGCTAAACCAATACCCAAAATAAAATGCAGCGGGAGCCGCCGTCGCGCACTCGGCCACAGCCAGCACAGGGCGCGACAGGCGACCGGTGTGACGAGCGTGAGTGAGGGGGGTGTGCGACATGGGACTCTCCAGTTGATGAGCCCGAGCTTACTTCAGGCTTGGGCGTGGTTTCAATGGCTAATTTGCATGAGTGTGATATGTGCCGGCTATTTGGGGCTGCTTTGCAGCCTATCGCGGCGCAAGGCCGCTCCCACAGTGCATACCCGGACACTGTGGGAGCGGCCTTGTGCCGCGATTACGGCTAGCGCCGCAGGTAGGCGGTGAAGTCGATATCGCCGGCGCTGAGGATCGCCTGCACCCGGTTGTGCACGTTGAGCTTGCGCAAAATCGCCGAGACGTGGGCCTTGACCGTGGTTTCGGCGATGTCCAGGTTGTAGGCGATCTGCTTGTTCGACTCGCCCTTGGTCATGCGTTCGAGCACCAGCAGTTGCTTGCGGGTCAGGGCCTGCAACAGTTCGGGGGCAAACCCCGGGTGCTCGCCCTGGCTGCGGCGGCTGCCGGTCTTTTGCGTGCGGATGATGTCCGGTGGCAGGTAGACGTTGCCATTGAGGATCTGCTCGATGGCCTCGGTCATCTGCGAGCGCGGCGAGGATTTGGTGATGAAGCCGACGGCGCCGTAGGTGATGGCCTGCAGCACGATCTGCTTGTCCTGCTCGGCGGAGACGATCACCACCGGCACCGTCGGTGCCTCGTTGCGCAAGTTGATCAGGCCGCCCAGGCCGTGCATGCCGGGCATGTTCAGGTCGAGCAGGATCAGATCCAGGTCGTCGTGCACGGCGGTCAGGGCCAGGGCGCTGTCCAGGTCGGCGGTCTCCATCACTTCGCTGCCGGGAAAGCCATCGCTGATCACATTGTGGATGGCCTCGCGAAACAACGGGTGATCGTCGGCGATCAGAATCTTGTACATGGCTTTGCACCTTATTGTTGTGGTTGTCGCTGCACCCCTTCATTACAGGCCAGTAACAGCGCTTTGGAAATGCGACCATCGACAACTGAAACAGTACCAAAGTAGTAGTCCGACGGGGATAGCCGCGCCCTAGCATTGAGCAAGATTGTCTACGGCTGACCCGAGGAGCGCCGCCATGGCCATTTTGCTGGTCGACGATCATCCGCTGCTGCGCCTGGGCCTGGCCCGGGTGCTGGAACAGGGCCTCGAAGGCCTGGCCATCGTCCAGGCCGGCAGCGGCGAAGAGGCATTGCTCAGGGTTGCCGAACAGGTGCCGGGGCTGGTGATCATGGACTACGAGTTGCCGGGCATCAGCGGCCTGGAAACCACCCGCCGCCTGCGCCAGCGCCTGCCGCAGCTGCGGGTGCTGTTCTTCAGTGAACACCGGGAACTGGGGCTGGTGCGCCAGGCGCTGGATGCCGGTGCCTGTGGCTTTTTGTCCAAGGATGCCGAGCCGGGTGTAGTGCTTGAAGCGGTACGCCGGGTGTTGAGTGGTCATGCCTATATCGAGCAGTCCCTGGCCACGGAACTGGCGCTGCAGGTGCCGGGCAGCCATGCCCGTCTGCAGGGGCTGACCCCACGGGAAATCGAAATCTTCCGCCTGCTGGCCAAGGGCAGCTCAAGCCGGGTGATCGCCCGGCAGCTGTGCCTGAGCAGCAAGACCGTATCCAACTACCTGACCCTGCTCAAGAGCAAGCTGCAGGTCGGCTCCCAGGCCGAGATGGTGCACCTGGCCATCGAGACCGGCCTGCTGAAACGGGTAGCCTAGTTCCAGCTGTCGGGGCAGCCCTGGCAGCCTTCCATGTTGCTGTCCTGGAAGTTGGCGTAGTGCTGGCGACTACCGCGCAGGTCGGCGCCTTCCAGGTTGCTTTCGCCCAGCTTGGCCTCCTGCAGGTTGGCGTCGGCCAGGTTGGCGCCCTTGAGGTCGGCCTTGCTCAGCCAGGTCATTTCCAGGTCGGCGGCTTGCAGGTTGCTGTTGTGCAGGCGTGCGCCGGAGAGGCGGGCGAACTCGAGGTAGGCGGCGGCGAGGTTGGCGTCGCTGAAGTTGGCGCCCTGGCCGAACAGGCCCCAGCCTTGTACGGCGAGCAGGGTCGCGCCCTGCAGGTTGGCCAGGCGCAGGTTGCTTTGCTGCAGGCTGGCGCGGGTCAGGTTGGCGCCTTGCAGGTTGGCTTTTTCCAGGTTGGCCAGGTCCAGGCGGGCGTGGCGCAGGTTGGCGCCGCGCAGGTCGGCGCCGGCCAGGTTGATCTTGCGCAGGTCCTGGTTGCTCAGGTCGGCACCGCGCAGGTCGGCGTTGGGGCACTGGCTTTCCTGGGCGATCAGGCAGCCGTTGATGGAGAGCGGGGTGTCGTCGCTGGCGAAGGCGCAGGGCAGGGCGGCGGCGAGTAGCAGGGGAAGGTATTTCATGGCGATCTCCTGTGGCCGTGGAATGGTTTTCGCGGGGCAAGCCCGCTCCTACGGTAGGAGCGGGCTTGCCCCGCGATGCGGTCAACGCTGGGCGGTCTTGGTATCCCAGGCCGGAATCTTGAACACCCAGAACGAACCACCCTGGGCCACCGGCTTGGTCAGCTCGGCCATGTCGCCACCCCACAGCGGCACCGCGCCGCCATAGCCGACGGTGACACCGATGTACTGCTCACCGTCTTGTTCCCAGGTGATGGGCGGCGAGACGATGCCGCTGCCGGTCTGGAATTTCCACAGCTCTTCGCCGGTCTTGGCGTTGAAGGCCTTGAAGTAGCCATCGCCGGTACCGGTGAACACCAGGTTGCCCTTGGTCGCCAGCACGCCGGCCCATAGCGGCAGTTTTTCCTTGTGTTCCCAGACCATCTTGCCGGTGCTCGGGTCCATGGCGCGCAGGGAGCCGACGTGGTCCTCATACATGCGCTTGATGCGGAAACCCATGCCCAGGTAGGCCGAGCCCTTCTTGTAGTTGACCTCCTCGGTCCAGTATTCCTCTTTCCACTGGTTCGACGGCACGTAGAACAACCCGGTGTCCTGGCTGTAGGCCATGGGGTTCCAGTTCTTGCCACCGAGGAACGGCGGCGAGACCTCCACCGGCTTGCCCTTGGTCTGGCCGGGCTCGGGCTTGGCCGGACGCTGGCCAGGGTTCTCCACGGGACGTCCGGTCTTGAGGTCGATGTGGCTGGCCCAGGTGATGTTGTCGGAGAACGGGAAGGCGTTCTTGAGCTTGCCGTTGGTGCGGTCTACCACATAGAAGAAGCCGTTGCGGTCGGCGTGGGCGGTGGCCTTGTACTGCTTGCCGTCCTTGTCCTTGTAGTCGAACAGCACCAGTTCGTTGTTCCCGGAGAAGTCCCAGGCATCGTTGGGGGTGTGTTGGTAGAACCACTTCACCTCGCCGGTACTCGGGTCGACGCCGACCTGGCCGGAGGTATACAGGCTGTCGTAGTCGTGCGGGTTGCCATCCTTGGCCGTGCGCGCCCAGGTGTTCCACGGACCGGGGTTGCCGGCGCCGACGATGATGGTGTTGGTCTCGGCATCGAAGCTTGCGCTCTGCCACGGGGCACCGCCGCCATGGCTCCAGGCCTGGACCTTGCCAGTCTCGGTGCTCGGATCATCCGGCCAGGACGGCGCCTTGACGTCGCCGGTGGGGGTGCTGTCCTTGCCGTTCAGGCGACCCATGTGGCCCTCGACGAAGGGACGCATCCACACCTCGTCACCGGTTTCCGGATCGCGGGCGAACAACTGGCCGACCACGCCGAACTCATCGCCGGAGCTGCCATGGATCAACAGCACCTTGCCGCTCTTCTGGTCCTTGATCAGGGTCGGGGCGCCGGTCATGGTGTAGCCGGCGCCGTGGTCGCCGAACTTCTTCTTCCACACCACCTTGCCGGTGTCCTTGTTCAGGGCGACCACCTGGGCATCGAGGGTGCCGAAGTAGATCTTGTCGCCATAGATCGCTGCCCCGCGGTTGACCACGTCGCAGCACGGGCGGATGTTGTCGGGCAGGCGGTGGGTGTAGGTCCACAGGCGCTTGCCGGTCTTGGCATCGAGGGCGAACACCCGCGAGTAGGAACCGGTGACGTAGATCACCCCGTCGTTGACGATGGCCTGGGACTCCTGGCCGCGCTGCTTCTCGTCGCCGAAGGAGTAGGACCAGGCCGGGGTCAGCTTGAACACGTTCTTGTCGTTGACCTGGGCCAGCGGGCTCCAGCGCTGGGCGTTGGTGCCCATGCCGTACTGCAGCACGTTGCCGGTGCTCTTGTGGTCGTCGGCGATGTCCTCCCAGCTCACCGGCTGGGCGAAGGCAGGGGTGCCCAGGGCCAGGGTGCCGAACAGCAATACGGCATGCACGGCGGCAGACAGTGGTGAGCGAGTGGTGGGTAACGATCTTATTGTCATGGTTGGAGTTCCCAGTGAAGGTTTTGGCCTGTCTAGCCTGGAACGCCAGCGCCCTGCTTGATACGGAAAAACTCCCGCTCACGGCGGGAATACTTCCCAAACGGCCCCTGATTTGGCACTGCTCCTCAAGCCCTACGACCAAGGGAGTAGAACGCGACCTCCAAAGCAGCATGGGGGGCGCAGCGGCGGCTGCCTAAGCTGTCGGACAACCTTTCAGCCGAGAGGGGTTCGCGTGCAAACAGCAGTCGAGGGCAGAACAATGACAACAGCAAAAAACGCCTGGTTGAGCCTGATCGTGGCCGGCAGCCTGATGAGCAGCGCCGTGGTGCTCGCCCATGGCAACGTCACACCGACGGCAGTCAATACCGGCAATCTGGAGAAACTCGGCGAAGAGTGGCGAACGGAAAACCCTTATCGCAATAGCAAGGACCACGACGAGGCGGTGGCGATTGGTGCGTCGGCCTACAACCAGAACTGCGCGGCCTGTCATGGGCTCGAGGCCAAGTCCGGCGGCATTGCCCCTGACCTGCGCCTGCTCGATGAAGGCGCTGCCGGAGATGAGTGGTTTGTCGAGCGGGTGCGCAACGGCGCTGTGCGCGATGGCCGGGTGTACATGCCGAAGATGGCCGACTACCTGAGCCAGGAGGCGCTGTGGGCCGTGCGCAGTTACCTGGACAGCGTGCACGTCACCGAGTAACCCTGGTAGGCGCGGGCATGCTGTGGGAGCGGGCTTGCCCCGCGATTCGATGTGGCTGACACACCGCAATCGCGGGGCAAGCCCGCTCCCACAGCAAGCCCGCTCCCACCGACTGCAGCTGTGTCACAAGGCGTAGTGCTTGAGCTCCCGGGCAATCAGCATGCGCTGGATCTCACTGGACCCTTCGTAGATCTGGGTGATCCGCGCATCGCGGTAGTAGCGCTCCACCGGATAATCTTCCAGGTAGCCATAGCCGCCATGCACCTGGATCGCCTTGGAACACACCCGCTCGGCCATCTCCGAGGCGAACAGCTTGGCCTGTGACGCCTCGCTCAGGCACGGCTTGCCGGCGCTGCGCAGGCGCGCGGCATGGAGGATCAGCAAGCGCGCGGCATTGATCTGCACCTGCATGTCGGCCAGCAGGTTGGCGATGCTCTGGTGCTCGTTGATCGGCTTGCCGAACTGGATACGGTCACGGGAGTAGGCCAGCGCCGCCTCGAAGGCTGCCCGGGCGATCCCCAGGGCCTGGGCGGCGATGCCGATGCGTCCGCCTTCGAGGTTGGACAGGGCGATGGCCAGGCCCTTGCCACGCTCGCCGAGCATATTGGCGGCCGGCACGCGGCAGTTGTTCAAGGTCACCGCGCAAGTGTCGGAGGCGCGGATGCCCATCTTGTGTTCGCTGCGATCGACCACGAAGCCTTCATTGTCGGTGGGCACCAGGAAGGCCGAGATGCCTTTCTTGCCCAGTTCCGGGTCGGTGACCGCAAAGACGATGGCCAGGCCCGCGCGACGGGCGTTGCTGACGAACTGCTTGGCGCCGTTGATGACCCACTGGTCGCCCTGCAGCTCGGCACGGGTGCGCAGGTTGTGCGCCTCGGAGCCGGCCTGGGGTTCGGTCAGGCAGAAGCAGCCGATCACCTCGCCAGTGGCCAACGGTTGCAGCCAGGTCTGCTGCTGGTCGGCGTTGCCGTAGGCGAGCAGGGGGCCGCAGCCCACCGAGTTGTGGATGCTCATCAGCGCGCCGGTGGCACCGTCGCCAGCGGCGATTTCTTCCACGGCCAGGGCATAGGCGACATAGTCGGTGTAGCTGCCGCCCCATTGCTCGGGCACCACCATGCCCAGCAGGCCGAGCTCGCCCATCTTTTTGACCACGTCGTTGTCGATCCAGCCGGCCTTTTCCCAGGCCTGGGCATGGGGCGCGATCTCGCCGCGGGCAAAATCCCGGGCCATGTCGCGGATCATGATCTGTTCTTCAGTCAGTTCAAGGTCTTGCATCTGCGTACTCCAGCCCTTACAGGCCTTCGAAGAATTGGTCGACGCGCGAGCGGTTCAGGTCGGCGAGGGAGGCCAGGCTCCAGCGCGGCTGCTTGTCCTTGTCGATGATCAAGGCGCGCACGCCTTCGATCAGGTCGCCATGGTCGAACCACTGCCGGTCCAGGTGCAGCTCCATCTTGAAGCAGTCTTCCAGGCCCAGGTGACGGCCGCGACGCAGCATCTCCAGGGTCACGGCCATGGCCAGTGGCGAGCGAGTCTCCAGCAGGTCGGCGGTTTGCAGTGCCCATGCGTGGCTGTCGGCCACGGTCACGGCCCGCAGTTGTTCAACGATACTGCTGGCGTCGGGCAGGGCAAAGAAGTGGTCGATGGCCGGGCGCAGGCGGGCCAGCGGGGCGTCGTCGAGGGTCTGGGTGCCGAGCTTGGCCAGCACGCCTTGCAGGTCCTTGAGCGGGTGATCGCCAAACTTCAGGGTATCGAGGCGCTCGTCCAGCAGGGCCAGCTTGCTGCTGTCCAGGTACCAGTCGGCGAGGCCGCAGTACAGCGCATCGGCGGCCTGGATCTGCACGCCGCTGACGCCCAGGTAAGTCCCCAGTTCACCGGGAATGCGCGACAGGAAATAGCTGCCGCCTACGTCGGGGAAGTAGCCGATGCCCACTTCCGGCATGGCCAGGCGACTGCGCTCGGTGACCACGCGCAGTTCGGCGCCCTGGGCCAGGCCCATGCCGCCGCCCAGGGTGAAGCCGTCCATCAGGGCCAGGACGGGCTTTTCATAGCGATGGATGCACAGGTCGAGGGCGTATTCCTCGACGAAGAAATCCCGGTGCAGGCTGTCGCCGGCCTTGTAACTGTCGTATAGCGAGCGGATGTCGCCGCCGGCGCAGAAGCCCTTGGGGCCGGCGCCACGCAGGACCACGGCCTTGACCTGCGGGTCGTTCGACCAGGCGTCGAATTGCTGCTGCAGGCGGCGGACCATGTCCAGGGTCAGGGCGTTGAGGCCGGCGGGGCGGTTGAGGGTCAAGTGCCCGATGTGGTTACGGACCTCGGCCAGAATGGTCGCCTCGATGGGCGGTTGCGCGTGCGCGGTCATCGCTGTCTCCCTGCTTTGTTATTGATTTTCCACGTGAATTATCACGATCTGGATAAGCGCTAGAGGATCGGGGGATCCTAGCAGTGCAAATTTGCCCAGTACAATCGATAAAACTGCAGTTTGAGTCTGCATTTTTGCACGCCAGGCGCGCCTTCCGGACCCGTAGCAGACACTTTAGCCTTGCGACCCGGGCGGGCAGGGTCGTAGTTCCGTCCGTCAGGCCTGCACACGCCCGGCCCAAAGCAGTGGCTTTGTGCCGCCAAGGCAGCGTATGGCCCTGCGGCATGGCTTTCGATAATCGCCTCCGACATCGGTTCCCCTGATCGCGGAGAGCGTCATGCACAACAATAACAACCGCCGTATCCTGCCCCTGCTGACTGGCCTGGGGGCCATGAGCCTCGGCTCGCTTGCCTGGGCCGACATCATGCTCTATGACAAGGACCAGACCAGCTTTTCCACCGACGGCTACATCAACGCCTTCTACGTCAACAGCGACATCGATCGCGCCGGCGAGCAGTACGACCGGCGCCAGTCGCGGGTGAAGATGGGCTTTTTGCCCAACACCCTGGGCTTCAACATGAGCCGCCAGGCCGATGAGTTGAAGCTGGGGGCACGCGCCTCGTTCTGGGTGACCATCAACGACAGCGAAACCAACGGCACCGACACCGCCATCGACGTGCGTCAGTTCTATGGCACCGTGGCCAACCCCGAGTGGGGCGAAGTGCTGATCGGCAAGGACTTCGGCCTGTTCGCCCGTTCCAACATCCTGCTTGACGAACTGCTCGCCGGCTACGGCCAGGTCAGCGACACCCTGGGCCTGGTCGATGGCGGCGGGGTGTCGTTCGGCAACATCGGCAGCGGCTACCCATACCCGTTCCCCACCTCGCAGATCACCTACCGCACGCCGGTGATGGAGGGGCTGCGGGTGGCCGTGGGCATCATGGACCCGGTCGACACCAATGACGACAGCGAAGTGGGCAAGGCCTACCAGGAAAACCCGCGCACCGAGAGCGAGATCACCTACCAGTTCGACCTGGGCGGCGCGCAGATCTACAGCTGGGTCAACGGCAGCTACCAGACCTCGGACAACACCGACAGCAGTGTCGACTCGGTAACCTCCAAGGGTGTTGGCTACGGTGTGCAGGCGAAAATGGGCGGTTGGTCGTTGGCAGGTTCCGGCTTCACGGCCAAGGGCATCAACCCATTCTTTACCAACAACGCCGGCGAAGCGACCCTGCGCGAGGTGGACAGCACCGGTTACCTGGTGCAGGGCTCCTACCGTTTCGGCAAGAACCGCCTGGCGCTGTCCTACGGCAAGACCAAGGATGACGGCAATGGTGCGGTGAACACCGGGGCCGATTATGAGACCCGTGGCGTTGCCCTGTTCCATGACATCAACGACCACCTCAAACTGGTGGCCGAGTACAACCAGTTCGAGATTGACGGCCACGAGGGTGATGCGCAGAACGAGGACACCGACACCCTGGCGCTGGGGGCGGTGCTGACCTGGTAGCGGGCTCTGTGGGAGCAACTGTCTTTGTGGGAGCGGGCTTGTCCCGCGATTGAACGCACCGCCATATCGCGGGGCTAGCCCGCTCCTACGCCTTGACCAACGCCTTCAGCGCCGCTTTCGCCTGCGGGGTATGCAGGCGTTCGATGAACAACAGCCCCTCACGCTGCACCGTGGCTTCCAGCTCCGCCCGATGGGCATCCTTGAGCAAGCGCTTGCTGAGCCGCAGCGCGTCCTGCGGCAAGGCTTGCAAACGCGCCGCCAGTTGCCGGGCCGCGGCCAGGCACTGCTCGCCATCGTCGTGCAGCTCGTTGGCCAGGCCCCAGGCAACGGCCTCTTCGCCCGTGAGCAATTCATTGCACAGCAACAACCGAGCGGCGCGGGCATGGCCGAGCAGGCGCGGCAGCAACAGGCTGGAGCCGAACTCCGGGCACAGGCCCAGGGGCACGAAGGGCATGCGCAGCTTGGCCGTGCGGCTGACCAGCACCTGGTCGCAGTGCAGCAACAGGGTGGTGCCGATACCGATGGCCGCGCCCGAGACGGCGGCAATCAGTGGCTTGTCCAACGCCATGACCACCCGCATCAGGCGAAACACCGGGCTGTCCATGTCGCTGGGCGGGTTGTCGAGAAAGTCCTTGAGGTCGTTGCCGGCACTGAAGCACTGCGCGCCGCCGGTGATGAGGATCACCTCCACCTGCGGGTCTTCGCCGGCCGCCAGCAGCAGGTCGCCCAGCTGGCGGTACATGGCGTTGTTCAGGGCGTTGAGCTTGTCGGGACGGTTGAAGGTCAGGGTCAGCAGGCCCTGGTCCAGCTCGCGGGTGATCAGGTCGTTCATGAAGTGCCTTTTATTGTTGTTGTCGCAGGGTCAGAAGGTCGGTGGCGTGATCACCCAGATGACCACGGCATCCACTTCGCCAGGGTTGCCGTAACGGTGTGGCTCCTGGCTGGAAAAACTGAAACTGTCGCCTTCGCTGAGCTGGAAATAGCGCTCGCCCACCCACAGCTCGAAGCTGCCGGCCAGCAGGTAGCCGGCTTCTTCGCCTTCGTGGCTGTAGCTCTCCTGGCTGTAGGTGCCCGGCGGAAAGCGCGAGTGGAGGATTTCCAGCTGGCGGTTGGGCTGCGGGGTCAGCAGCTGGTCGACGATGCCGTCCTCGTAGTGCACGCTCAGGCGACTGTGCTTGCGCACCACGTAGCCGTTGTCGTCGGGATCGGTATTGGCTTCGCTGGCGAAGAACCACTGGATAGTCACGCCCAGGCTGCGGGCGATGTTGAACAGCGCTGGGATCGACGGGTAGGAGAGGTTGCGTTCCAGCTGGCTGATGTAGCCGGCGGTCAGCTCGCTCTGCTGCGCAAGCTCGGCCAGGGTCATGCCCCGGCGCTTGCGCAGGCCGCGAATGCGGGTGCCGAGAAACTGCGGGGCGGCGGTGCCTTCCTGGCTCGCCGCGGGCGGCGTCTTGCTGCTGTTGCTCATGGCGTGCTCCGAACCGCAGGGTCAAAACGCCGGAGTATAAACAGCCTCACAGGGTCCAGGCGACCTTCAATCCGTCGTAGACAGCTTCTTCGACGGTGCGCGGGGCCAGGCAGTCGCCGATGCGCTTGACCTCGACCACACCGCGCAGCTCATCGGCCAGGGTGTCCACCGGCTGATGCCCCTGGCACAGCACCAGGGTGTCGATGTCTTCGAAGATCATCGGTTCGCCGCTGGCGGTGTGTTGCAGGTACACCGTGTTGTCGTCGCAGCCGTAGAGGCGGGCATAGGGGGTGATCGGGATGCCGAGCTTGTGCAGCTCGCCGGCCATCTGGTCACGCACGTACAGCGGCAGGCTTTCGCCGCAATGGGTACCGTTGACCGCCAGTTGCACCTGGTGCCCGGCGCGTACCAGGCGCTCGGCGATGCCCGGGCCGATCCAGTCGCAGCGCCAGTCGACCACCAGCACCGAGCGGCCGAGGCTGACCTCGTCGCGCAGCACTTGCCAGGCGTCCACCACCTGCAGCTCGCCGCCGCGCTCGAAGGCCGGCCAGTAGGGTTCGGCGCCGGTGGCGACGATCACCAGGTCTGGCTGTTCACGTTCGACCAGGGCGCGATCGACCCGGGTGTTGCGCACCACCTCGACCCCGGCCAGTTGCATCTCGCGCTGCAGGTTGGTGCTAGCCCCGCCGAACTCGGCGCGCCGCGGCAGCAGTTGCGCCAGCTGCACCTGGCCGCCCAGTTGCGCGCTGGCTTCATACAAGGTCACCTGATGCCCACGGGCCGCCGCCACTGCCGCGGCCTTCATGCCGGCCGGGCCACCTCCGGCGATCATGATGCGTTTACGTGTGGTGGCCGGTTGCAGTTGGCCGAACTGTTGTTCACGGCCGGTTTCCGGGTGCTGGATGCAGGAGATCGGCAGGCCGCGGTGGAAGTGGCCGATGCAGGCCTGGTTGCAGGCGATGCAGGCGCGCACATCTTCGACCCGGCCGCTTTCGGTCTTGCCCGGCATCTGCGGGTCGCAGATCAGGGCGCGGGTCATGCCGCAGACATCGGCCTGGCCACGGGCGAGGATCAGTTCGGCTTCCTGGGGCTGGTTGATGCGTCCGGTGACGAACAGCGGGATCGACAGGCTGGCCTTGAAGGTACCGGCTTCGCGGGCCAAGTAAGCGGCTTCGATGGCCATCGGCGGGACGATATGGATGGCGCCGCCAAGCGAGGCCGAGGTGCCGGCGACGATATGCACATAGTCCAGCGAAGCCTGCAGCGCCTGCACGGCGGCCAGGGATTCGTCTTCAGTCAGGCCCTCGGCGTCGCGCTCGTCGGCGCTGATGCGCAGGCCGACGATAAAGTCGGGGGCGGTGGCGTCGCGCACGGCGGCGATCACTTCACGCAGAAAACGCAGGCGTTGCTCCAGTTCGCCGTTGTAGCCGTCGGTGCGGCGGTTGACCCGTGGATTGATGAATTGCGCGGGCAAGTAACCATGGCTGGCGACCACCTCGACGCCATCGATGCCGGCCTGGTGCAGGCGCCGGGCGGCATCGGCGTAGCCCTGGACGATCTCGTCGATCATGCCCTGGTCCAGCGCCCTGGGCATGACCCGGAAACGCTCGTTGGGCACCGCCGACGCCGAGTAGGCCACCGCCAGCAAGCCATCGCTGGACTCCATGATCTCGCGCCCCGGGTGGAAGATCTGCGACAGCACCACGGTGCCGTGGGCATGGCAGGTCTCGGCCAGGCGACGGTAGCCCTCGATGCAGGCATCGTCGGTGGCCATCAGCACATGGGAGGTGTAGCGGGCGCTGTCGTGGACCCCGGCGACCTGCAGCACGATCAGGCCGACACCGCCTTCGGCGCGGGCCTTGTGGTAAGCGATCAGGCGCTCGTTGACCAGGTTGTCGGTGGGGATCGAGGTGTCGTGCCCACTGGACATGATGCGGTTTTTCAAGCGTTTGCCGCGGATTTCCAGCGGTTCGAACAGGTGCGTGAAGGTCGACATGCTGCGCAGGCTCCAGCGGGGTGTTGTTATTTTTTTCTATAGAAGTGTACCGCCAGTAAAAAATCAACTTGTTTTTTTACTTGGCTTTGACTAGCGTTCGAATCACCCCGCGTCCTGGGGCACACCTCACACAACAAGAAAACGGACCACGCCCGGCGTGGTACCAGCATGAGGAACCACTGATGACATCGAACCTGCTCAAACTGTCTCCCTGGCTGCTGGCACTCGGTATTGGCAGCGCCCAGGCAGCACCGGACATGGTCGTGGTCGCCTACGGCGGCGCCGGCCAGAAAGCCCAGGATGCGGCGATCTTCCAGCCTTTCAGTGCCCAGGACGGCAGCAAGTTGATCCAGAGCGAATACAACGGCGAAATGGCCCGCATCAAGGTGATGGTCGACACCGGCAACGTCGACTGGGACCTGGTGCAGATCGAAGGCCCGGACCTGATGCGTGGCTGTGACGAGGGCATGTACGAGCCGCTGGACTGGGCGCGCCTGGGCCATGCCGAACAGCTGATTCCCGATGCCGCCCAGGCCTGTGGCTCGGCCGCCCTGGTGTGGAGCGTGGCGATCGCCTACGACCGCAGCAAACTGGCCCAGGCGCCGACCTCCTGGGCCGACTTCTGGGACGTGAAGAAGACCCCTGGCAAGCGCGGTCTGCGCAAGCGCGCGGTGTACAACCTGGAATTCGCCCTGATGGCCGACGGGGTCAAGGTCGAGGACGTGTACAAGGTGCTGGCCACGCCCGCAGGGGTCGATCGCGCCTTCGCCAAGCTGACCGAACTCAAGCCGTATATCCAGTGGTGGGAAGCCGGTGCGCAACCGCCGCAGTGGCTCAGCGCCGGCGATGTGGTGATGACCTCCACCTACAGCGGCCGGGTGGCCGTGGCCGCGCAGCAGGGCAGCTCCCTGGCCCTGGTCTGGCCGCAAAGCCTGTACGGTATGGACTACTGGGCGATCATCAAGGGCTCCAAACATGCCGACCAGGCCAAGCGCCTGATCGCCTACGCCAACCAGCCGGACACCCAGGTGCGCTATGTGAACACCATTCCCTACGGCCCGACCAATACCCAGGCCGCGGCGCAACTCGATCCGGCCCTGGCCAGCTGGGTGCCGACCTCCAAGCAGAACCTTGAAGGGGCCTTGTCGATGAACGTCGAGTTCTGGGTCGATCATGGTGACGAACTGGAGGAGCGCTTCAACGCCTGGGCCAGCAAGTAACCCGCGGTGGCTGGACATCGAGCGATGTCCAGCCCTATTGTCAGCCCAGCCCTCAGCCTGAGAACAACAACCAATGAACCCGACTGAAACGGAAATCCGTCTGCGCCAGGAACTGGCCGCCTGCTACCGGTTGATCGCGCACTTTCGCATGACCGACCTGATCTTCACCCACATCTCGGTGCGCATTCCCGGGCCCGAGCATCACTTTCTGATCAACCCCTACGGCCTGATGTTCGATGAGATCACCGCCTCCAACCTGGTCAAGATCGACCTGCAGGGGCGTGCCGTGGAGTCGACCCGGTATCCGGTGAACCCGGCGGGCTTTGTCATTCACAGTGCCATCCACGGTGCCCGGGAGGATGCCCAGTGCGTCCTGCACACCCACACCAAGGCTGGCTGCGCGGTGGCCGCGCTCAAGTGCGGGTTGCTGCCGGTCAACCAGATTTCCATGGAGTTCTACGGCAAGGTCGCCTACCACGACTACGAAGGCATCGCCCTGGACATGGACGAGCAGCGGCGCCTGGTCGATGACCTGGGCGACAAACCGGTGCTGATGCTGCGCAACCATGGCCTGCTGACGGTGGGCGAGACGGTCAGCCAGGCGTTCCTGCGCATGTACTACCTGGAAAAAGCCTGCGAGATCCAGTTGGCGGCACAGGCGGCGGGGGAGATCCTGTTGCCGCCGGACGCCGTCTGCACCCATACCGAGCGCCAGTTCAACGAGCCGGCGCGGCCGTTGAAAGAGGGCGAGCTGAGCGATCCGGATGGCATGCAACTGGCCTGGGCGGCGTTGCTGCGGTTGCTGGATCGGGTGGCACCGGGCTATCGCGACTGATCGATACTTGTTGTACAGTCGTTCAGCTATGCGGCCTTATCGCGGGGCACGCCCGCTCCTCCGGCCTGTAGGAGCGGGCTGGCCCCGCGAAAGGGCCGCTGAATATTTTTACAGTCCCCTCGAGACCCGCCCATGACCCAGGAAGCCCGTTACAGCCGTATGGTCCCGGAATTGCGCAAGGCCAACCTGGTCGAAGCGACCCTGGTGTGCCTCAAGCGCCATGGCTTCCAGGGCGCCTCGATCCGCAAGATTTCCGCCGAGGCGGGTGTTTCGGTGGGGCTGATCAGTCACCACTATTCGGGCAAGGACGAACTGGTGGCCGAAGCCTACATGGCGGTCACCGGGCGGGTCATGGGCCTGATCCGCGAGGCCATGGCCCAGGCCGCACCCAACGCCCGCGAACGGCTGTCGGCGTTCTTTCGTGCCTCGTTCTGCGCCGAGCTGCTCGACCCGCAACTGCTCGACGCCTGGCTGGCCTTCTGGGGCGCGGTAAAGACCGCCGAGGCGATCAACCAGGTGCACGATCACTCCTACGGCGAATACCGCAACGAGCTGGGCCGGCTGCTGCGCGACCTGGCCCGGGAAGAGGGCTGGCAGGCATTCGATGCGGATCTCGCGGCCATCAGCCTGAGCGCCTTGCTTGACGGCCTGTGGCTGGAGTCGGGCCTCAACCCCGGTACCTTCACCCCGGAGCAGGGCATACAGATCTGCGAGGCCTGGGTCGACGGCCTGCAGGCCGGCGGGCGGCGGCGCTTCACCCTGACCGAGGGCTGTTGATCGGTTGTTCAACAAGGGGTAGGCTGCTGACGCGAGTCATAGAACAATTCCTATAAGAGACAACACGCAATGACGCCTCGGGTACTGATCGTCGATGACGATCCGCTTATTCGCGACTTGCTGCACGCCTACCTGTCCCGGGAAGGCTACGACGTCCACTGCGCCGACACCGCCGAGCAGGCCGAGCAGTTCCTGGCCAGCCACAGCGTCGACCTGGTGATGCTCGACATCCGCCTGCCGGGCAAGGACGGCCTGACCCTGACCCGTGAGCTGCGGGTGCGCTCGGAGGTCGGCATCATCCTCATCACCGGCCGCAACGACGACATCGACCGTATCGTCGGCCTGGAATGTGGCGCCGATGACTACGTGATCAAGCCCCTCAACCCTCGCGAACTGGTGTCGCGGGCCAAGAACCTGGTGCGCCGTGTGCGCCACGCCCAGGCATCGCGCCCGGCAGTGGCCAGCCCCCAAACCCTGAAACAGTTCGCCGACTGGGCGCTGGACGTCGACCGCCGCCGCCTGATCGACGCCCAGGGCGCCGAAACCTTGCTGACCCATGGCGAGTTCCAGCTGCTCAGTGTGTTCCTGCGCAACAGTGGCCACACCCTGAGCCGCGACCAGTTGATGGACCAGATCCGCAACCGCGAATGGGTGCCCAACGACCGCTCCATCGACGTGTTGGTCGGCCGCCTGCGACGCAAGCTGCATGACGACCCGGCCGAGCCGCAACTGATCATCACCATTCACGGCGCCGGTTACCTGTTCACCGCCAGCGTGGCGGCCTGACAGCCATGCGTCACCTGTTCGGGCTGCTGTCGCTGTTGCTGGCCCTGTCTGCACAGGCGGGTGAACGCATTCGCTATTGCGATTACCCGGTGTACCCGCCGGTGTCCTGGAGCGACGGCAAGCAGGTGCGCGGCCTGGCGCCGACCGTGGTCCGCCAGCTGTTCGGGCGCCTGGGCTATGAGGTGGAAATCGTCGTGCTGGGCAACTGGAAGCGCTGCCTGCTCGATGCCGCCGAAGGCAGGGTGGATGTGGTGCTGGCCTACAACAGCGACCAGCGCGACCAGGGCATGCGTTTTTCCAGCGTGCCGGTGCTGCGCGAAGAGGTCGCGGTGTTCTTCAATCGCCAGCGCCCGGTGAAGTTCGAGCGCCTGGAAGACCTGGCCAACTACCGGGGTGGCTTGCTGTTCGGCGAGAGCTACGGGGCCGAGTTCGATCGCTTCGTCGCCCGCCACCAGAACATCGAATGGGTGTCGTCCAGCCAGCAGAACTTCGGCAAATTGATTCGCGGGCGCATCGATTTCGTCATCCAGGAGCGGCGCACCGGCCAGCTGTACATTGAGCGCCTGCCGGGCGCCGAGGACATCCAGGTACTGCCCAGGGCCCTGAGCGTGGATTACCTGCGCGTTGCGGTGTCGCGCCATAGCGAGCTGAGCCAGCGCATGGCGCAGATCGACCAGGAGCTGCAGCGCATGACCGATGCCGGCGAGATCGAGCAGTGGCTTGCACAAAGCGAAGTCACCTACCGCGACATGATCAACCTGCCGGCGGATGCCCGATGAAGCGCCTGCACCCGGGCGGTTTGCTGCGGCGCCTGCTGCTGTTCATCCTGCTGTTCAGCCTGTGTTTCACCGTGCTGGCCAGCAGCGTGCAGCTGTATTTCGAGTACCGCCGCGAGATGCGTGACATCGACGCGCGCATGGCGCTGATCCGCGGCGGCTACCTGGCTAGCCTGGAACGCAGTCTCTGGGACCTCGACCAGGAGCAGCTCAATGTGCAGTTGCGCGGCCTGGTGGACTTCTCCGATGTGGCCCGGGTGCGCCTGACCAGCAGCGATTTCAACCTGCTGCAGGGCGAGGCCAATCCGCCCGGGCCGCTGCGCATCGAGCGCTTCGCCCTGGACTTCCAGCCGCCCTCGGGGCCGTTGCGCCATCTGGGCGAGCTGGAGGTAAGCATCGACCTGGGCGCGGTGCATCGGCGCCTGTTCGCCACCGGGCTGACCAGCCTGCTGTGGATGGGCGTGTTCCTCTGCGGCCTGGCGGTGGCCTTGTCGGGTTTGTTCTATCGCCTGGTGACGCGCCACCTCAAGGTCATGGCCGAGTTCGCCCGGCGTGTGGGCGCCGGTGACTGGCAGGAACCCTTGCGCCTGGCCAAGCGCCGTTCGGCGCGGCCCGACGAGATCGACACGGTGGCCAACGCCCTGGACGACATGCGCCGGGCGATTCTCAGTGATATCGAGCGCCGTGAAGAAGACCGCCTGGCCCTGCAGGACAAGCGCGACGAGCTGCAGAAGATGGTCGAGCGCCGCACCGCCAGCCTGATGCGCGCCAAGGACGACGCCGAGGCGGCGAACCTGGCCAAGTCGCGCTTTCTCGCCACCATGAGCCACGAACTGCGCACACCGCTCAACGGCATCCTCGGCATGGCCGAACTGCTGCGCGGCGCCGGGCTGCACGGCCAGGACAGCAAGCGCCTGGAGGCCTTGTACAAAGCCGCCGAAGGCCTGCTGACCATCCTCAATGAAGTGCTGTACTTCGCCCGCCTGGAAGAAGGCGAAAGCCGCCCGGAGCCGGTGGACTTCTCCCTGCGCCAGCTGTGCGACGAAGTGATGACCCTGCTCGAACCCCGGGCCCTGGGCAACGGCAGCACCCTGGAGTGCCGCATCGACCCGCACCTGGCCGAGCGTCAGCACGGTGCCGAGCAGTACCTGCGCCAGGTGCTGAGCAACCTGCTGGCCAACGCCATCAAGTTCACCGCGGCCGGGCAGGTCAAGGTCGCGGTCGAGGTGCTGGGCGAGCAGGGCGAGCGCCAGCACCTGCGTATCAGCGTCAGCGACAACGGCATTGGCATTGCCCCGGCGATGCAGGCCAGGATCTTCGACCGCTTTGTCCAGGCCAGTGAGGCGGTGGCCCGGCAGTACGGAGGCACCGGATTGGGCCTGGCAATCTGCAAGCACCTGGTCGAACAGCTGGGCGGACGCATCGGCCTTGAAAGTCATGAAGGGCAGGGCAGTTGCTTCTGGTTCGAGGTCGAGCTGCAAGGTTCCGGCGACAGCGCCGTTTCCCTGCCAAGGGCAAATCCGGTCGCCGCCCTGGACATCCTGGTGGTCGAGGATGTGGAGCTGAACCGCGAGGTGGTGCGTGGCCTGCTGCGCCGCGACGGCCATCGGGTGTGGCTGGCCGAGGAGGCCGAACAGGGCCGCGTGCTGTGCAGCCAGCGACGCTTCGACCTGATCCTGCTCGACGTGCACCTGCCGGGCATCAGCGGGGTCGAGCTGTGCCGGCAGATTCGTGCATCGCCGGGGCCCAACCGCGATAGCCGGATCCTGGCGTTGACTGCCAGTGTCCAGCCGGCGCTGGTGCGCAGTTACCTGGATGCCGGCATGCAAGGCATCCTGGCCAAGCCGCTGAAACTGGAGAGCCTGCGCCAGGCGCTGGCGCAGGAGATGCCGGTGGTCGAGCAACAAGAGGCCGACCCGGGCATGGACTGGGCGTTGCTGGAAACCCACCGCACCTTGCTCGGCGAACAGAAGGTCCAGGGCCTGCTGGCGGTGTTGAACGAGGCGATCGAGCAGCATCAGGCGGCGTTGGGCGAAGCGCTCAAGGCCATGGACTTTACCGAGATCACCCACCTGGCCCACCGCCTGGCCGGCAGCAGCGACTCCCTGGGTTTTCGCGGGCTGGCCGGCGTGTTGCGCCGCCTGGAAATAGCGGCGCTGAGCAACGACCCCCTGGCCGTACAGGGCCTGAATGCACCGCTCGACGCGCAAATGCAGCAGGCCAGGGAGACCCTGGAACAGCTGCTGCAGGGCTGACGTACAAAAAAGTTACGACTTTTTACATCTTCGATCTTTACGTACAACAGCACCTTACATCGCTTTCCAATAATCGACGTCAACCGCAGAGCACGCGGTCTTCGAAGCTTATTGGAGATAATAATAATGAACTGCCGCAAAGCTGATCGTCCCTCGCCGTATCCCTTGTCCCTTTCGCACTTCAGCCACAGTTGAGGTGCCGACATGAGTGAATCTACCGAACGTAAAGGCATTCACCTGACCCGCGCGCTCAAGAGCCGGCATATCTTCATGCTGTCGCTGGGCGGGGTGATCGGCACCGGGCTGTTCATGGGCTCGGGCGTGACCATCAACCAGGGCGGACCCATGGGCGCGATCCTGGCCTACCTGGTGGCGGGCTTTCTGATGTACCTGGTGATGGTCTGCCTGGGTGAGCTGTCGGTGCAGATGCCGGTGTCCGGCTCGTTCCAGGCCCATGCGACCAAATACATCGGCCCGGCCACCGGCTTCATGATCGGCTGGGTGTACTGGATGAGCTGGGCCACCACCGTGGGCCTGGAGTTTACCGCCGCCGGCATGCTGATGGTGCGCTGGTTCCCGGAGGTGCCGATCTGGTACTGGTCGGCGCTGTTCGTGGTGGTGCTGTTCGGCCTCAACGCCCTGGCCACCCGCGCCTTCGGTGAGGCGGAGTACTGGTTCTCGGGGATCAAGGTGGCGGCGATCCTGGGCTTTATCATCGTCGGCGTGCTGGTGATCTTCGGCGCCATCCCGCTGAGCAGCGGCGAACCGGCGCCGATGATGAACAACCTGATTGGCGATTCGATGTTCCCCAATGGCCTGTCTGCGGTGTTCGCGGTGATGATGACCGTGGTCTATGCCTTCCAGGGCTGCGAGATCATGGGTGTGGCCGCCGGTGAAACCGACCAGCCGGAAAAGAGCATCCCCCGCGCCGTGCGCAATGTGGTGTTCCGTGTGCTGATCTTCTACGTGCTGGCCATCGTGGTGCTCTCGGCGATCGTGCCGTGGCAGCAGGCCGGCCTGATGGAAAGCCCGTTCGTGCAGGTGTTCGACATGGTCGGCATTCCCTATGCGGCCGACCTGATGAACTTCGTCATCCTCACTGCCATCCTCTCGGTGGGCAACTCGGGCCTGTATGCCTCCACCCGCATTCTCTGGGCCATGTCCAAGACCGGCATGGCGCCGAAAAGCCTGTCGCCGCTGAGCAAGCGCGGCGTGCCGCTGCGGGCCCTGAGCATCACCCTGTGCTTTGCCCTGGTGTCGCTGATGACCAGCTTCGTCGCCGCCGACACCCTGTTCATGGTGCTGATGGCGGTGAGCGGGATGTCCGGCACCGTGACCTGGATCGTCATTGCCCTGGCCCAGTACCGCTTCCGCCGCAGCTACCTGCGAGAGGGCGGCAAGCTGGCCGACCTCAAGTACCGCGCACCGCTGTACCCGCTGGTGCCGCTGCTGTGCATCACCCTGTGCAGTTCGCTGTTCGTGTTCCTGGCGATGGACGAGACCCAGCGGCCTTCGCTGTACTGGGGTTTTGGTTTCATTGCAGTGTGTTACGCGGCGTACTTCATCATCAATCGCAAGCGCCAGGCGGTGTTGGCGCCGTCGGTGTGAAGTCGGGGGCTGCCTTGCAGCCCCTTCGCAGGCTTCGCCAGCTCCCACAGGGTTTGTGCAGTAACCGGGTAGGCGCAATTGTCTTTGTGGGAGCTGGCGAAGCCTGCGATCGAGCGCGCAGCGCTCGTCATCCAGTCCAGTGTTCTCGCCACCTGGTATTTCTGTCAGTTGTTGGGCTCCAAAGTGAGGTATTGAATAAGGGTCGACTTTCCCCCGGTCGACCCTTTCTCATTGCGGTTATTGCGTAGGGTCGAGGCTGTACTTCCTGCAGACGAGGCCTTGCCATGAATGACCTACAAGCACCGACCAACCTTGTGCGCACCACACTGAGCCCACTGGCGATCTATCGCATGGCCACCCCCGTCGAGGGCTTTGACGGCGGCGTTAGCATCGACACCCTGGCCACCAGCGTGCTCGGTGTGCTGGCCACGGTGCCAACCTTTCGCGACGCCCAGGTCGGTGACCTGCTGCAGGTGTTCATGGAGGGCGAGCCGGCGCCGATTGCACCGGCATTGCAGGTTGCCGAGCGTGACCTGAACCGGCCGCTGTCGCTGTACCTGGCCGCCGACCGCTTCACCCCGGGGGAGAAACGCCTGTACTACACCTTCACCCGCCAGGGCCTGGAGTACCAGCGCGCAAGATCGTTGTCGGTGTGGGTCAAGCTGACCCGGCCCGGCGGCGAGGACATCGATCCTGCGCCTGGCCACCAGGGCCTGGTGGCGGCCGAGGTGGCCGCCAATCCGGTGACCGCCGCGCACCTGGAAGCCGGGGTCGATGTGCGCATCTTCCACTACGAGAACAAGGCCGTCGGCGATGTGATCCGCCTCAGCTGGGGCGGCATCATGCGCACTTACACCCTGAGCGAGGCCGATATCAATCACCCGGTGGTCATCAACGTCCCGGGCAGCGTCATCCTGGAAGCGGGCGACAGCCCCAACCTGGTGGTCAGCTGGGAGGTGCATGACCTGGTGTACAACACCAGCCAGGCCTGGGCGCCCCATGTGTCGATCGTGGTCGACACCGGCACTGCGCAACTGCCCGTGGCGGCGGTGCAGGGGGTCGACAGCGACGGTTATCTTGATCTGGAAGCGCAGGGCGACGCGCCGCTGCTGATTGCGGTAAACGCCAAAGCCCCGGACTTTGCGGTGGGTGACCAGGTCAAACTGCGCTTTACCGGCTACATCGACTCCGGATTGCCCACCCATACCGACCTTGAGCAGGTCATCCGTGGTCAGCTTCCCCAGGTGATTGTGTTCAGCATCGCCAACGACAAGCTCTGGGCGTTGGCCAACGGCCTGGCCGTGGTGTCCTATACCCTGGTGACGGCCAGCGGCGAGCTGCGTTCGCAGCGCCTGACCGTGGGGGTCAAGGGGCAGCCACAGGCGCTGCAGGCACCGAGCGTCAATCAGGCGGTGGAGGGCGAGTTGGCCTACGACGCCACACGGGCCACGGTCATGATTCCCAAATACCTGGGGCGCACGGCAGGCCACGAGATCGTGCTGGTATGGCTGGGCACCATGTTCGACGGCAAGCCGACCGTGCATGAACAGGTCCGCACCGTCAGCGCCCAACAGGCCGGCTCGGATGCGCCCATCGCGATCAACGTCGCGGCGGAGCACATTCGCCTGCTGGAGTCGGGCTCGGTGAAACTCTACTACCGGGTACGCATGGCCACTTCGCGCAGCGTCGGCTACCGCGAGTCGGCGCCGCTGAATTTGACGGTCAGCACGGCGGGGCTGCTGCCGCTGCCAGGCGTGGAGGCTCCCGGGAATCAGCTCGATCCGCATTTTTTCCCTGGCGGGGTGCAAGTCAGTGTCGACTACCCGGTGATGCTGGTCCAGGACACCGTCACCCTGACCTGGCAAGGCGCCGATGCGGCGGGAACGGTCAGCCTGGTGCAAACCGTGACCCAGCCGGGTACGGCACTGCTGTTCAACGTGCCGCAAGCGGTGGTGCAGGCCAGCCTGGGCGGCGCGGTGCAGGTCAGTTATCAGGTCGAACCGCGCGATGGGCGGCCCTTGCCGTCCCAGGTGCTGAACCTCGCAATCCGCTCGCAAGCGCCGACACTGACGCTGCCCACCCTGACCGGCGCACAAGGCGGCAGCTACGATGCCATGCTCGGCTTGCACGGTGCCCAGGTGCGCATCAGCTACACCGGCATGCGTGCCAGCGATCGTGTCCAGTTGCTCTGGCAAGGCGCGCCAGGTGTCGGCACGCCGGCGCTGATCGAGCGGCCAGGCAGCGACAGCGGCTTCATCATGGCCAGTGTGCCGCCGTCGGCGGTGGGGGCCAATATCAACGGCCAGGTGCGTATCAGCTACCAGGTGCTGCGCAATGAACTGCCCGCCCTGGATTCCCCGGTGCTGAGCGTCCAGGTACGGGCACCGGCGGCAGATGCGCTGGTCAAGCCAACCATCGAGCAGGCCGTTGGCGGCGAGCTGGAGCTGGACAGCTTCGATGGCCCGGCCACGGTCACCGCCGCGCCCTGGCCGTTTATTGCCCTTGACCAGCGGGTGTGGCTCGAAGCCCGTAGCGGCAGTGCCGTGCAGCCACTGCTGGTGGCCAGTGTCATTGACGCCTCGACGCTCAATGGCCTTTCGGTCGAGCTGCCCCGAGCGTTTCTCACCGCGCTGGCGGATGGCGCCGAGCTGAGCCTGCACCTGAAGGTGAACTTCGGCGCCACGGCCGATGCCGGGCAAACCGTGGACTTTCCCGTGCGCAGCTACCAGGTACGCCAGGGCCAACTGCATATCATGGTCTCCGACCTGGGCCTGGCCACCTCGGCCTTGCCCCAGGACTGGTCATTGAAAACCCAGACCTGCGGCCTCACCCTCATCGGTCGTCCGGGCGCCCAGGGCACGCTGTCGGTCAATGGTTCGGCGCAGTTCGACAATGACAGCCAGCAACTGGCCTTTACCCTCGACAGCCGCGGCGAGTTCAGCGCCTGGCTTGGCGATGCCTTTGCCGAAACCGTGCTGGTCAGCGCGCTGATCGATGGCGTGGCGCCGCGCTACGTGCCAGTGCGCTTCAGCGACGTCTTCGTCTTCGACCAGGAGCAGGACGAGCAGGGCGTACGTGCCCGTGCCGCCGCCGGCGCCCTGGCCAACGGGCGCGCGGGCAACCGTGTGTGTTTCGATGCCCGGGGTTTTGCCGATGTCACCTACGTGCAGGTCGAGCTCAGCGGCAGCGCCAGTATTCCAGGCCATCCCGGGCAGATTGCCAGCCTGGCGCTGACAGAGCTGTCCGGCGACTGCCAGTTCGAGGTGGTCGACAGCGTGGCCGAGGAAGTCACCCTGACCTTCCATCTGCCCCAGGGCGGCAGTTGGACGCGCTTCAGCAAGACCCTGTACTTCTCCAGCCTGGCTTCCAACTACTCGCCCAGGGCCGCGGGCGGCGATCCGCGGCCCTGGTTCATGCGGGTCAACCAGATCAAACCGCTGGACTTGAGTGCACTGCGCATTCCCAACCTGCGCGAGTACGTCGATCACCCGGATGGCCTGCACGGCGGGATCGGTAAGCCGGGCCTGGAGAACGACCCCAAGGGCCTGCAAGTGATCGTCGAACCTTACCTGGGCATGGAGGCGGGCGACGAGATCCAAATTTACTGGGGCGACGAAGCCACCCCGGTGACGCCGTTCCCCTACGTGGTCAAGCCGGAGGACCGGCACGAGCTGGTGTTCATCTATGTGCCGCCCGGGCGTATTCCCAATGGCAACAGCAAGGTGTGGTTCACGGTCAGGGCGGCCAACGGTAACGACTATGCGTCGGCGCAGCTGTTCATCAAGGTCAAGCGCAGCTTGCCGGGCGGGCCCAATCCGAATCCGGGCAGCCCGCACCACACCGGTCTGATGTTCCCGATCATCCCGCCCGGCATCATCGACTGGAACGCCGCCCAGGAGGGGATTTCGGTCAGTGTCTACCCATGGCGCTTCATGGAAGTGGGCGACCGGCTCAACCTGAGCTGGGGTGGCGTCAAGGTGCAGCATGTGGTGCAACCGGGAGAGGTCGGCACAATCATTTCTGTGTACGTCGATCTGGCTACCATCGAGGAGGCCGGAGATTCCGAAGAGCTGTTGGTGTTGTACTGGCTTGAAGATGAAGTCGGCAACCCGTCCGATGGTGCCTCGCTGCCTAGCTACGCCTTCGTGGAAATCAGTGCCTTCCTGTTGCCGCGCCCTGCGGTCGAGCCATTGGACAGCGAGGGCTTTATCGAACTGGGGGAGCTTGGCCCGCAGGATGTCACGGTCACCGTGGTTGCCGACTTCCCTCGATTTATCGCCGGAGATCGCCTGAGGCTGGTCTGGCGCGGCTTTACCAGTGACGCGGTGGCATTGCCGGTCCATGAGCAACTATCAGATCCGTTGCCCAGCATGCCGCCGGCTCGCCGCGTGGAGTTTCGCGTTGCCAATGCATTGATCCAGGCCATTGCCGGTGGGCTGGCTTATGTCTCCTACAGAGTCGTGCGCAATGGCTTCCCAACGCCAATTCCCTCCAAGACTTCAGCGGTGGGGGTACGGGGCGTGGCGACGCAGTTGGTCAGGCCCGACGTTGACGGTCGTGACGAGGATTACCTGCCCGATACCTTGAGCCGCGTGGTCATCAGAATCCCGCCGTGGTTGGCGATGTTCCCCGGGCAGGAGGTGCGGGTGGTGTGGCAGGGCACCAAGGCCAATGGCAACGAATATGTCTACATGGAAGAGCGACGGCTGACGGGTGCCCAGGTGGGCAAAGAAGTGGTGTTTGTCTGGCATGACCCTGTGCATCTGGTGGCCATTGCCGGTGGTAGCCTGGTGTTGTTTTTCCAGGTCAAGAATGCCTCGGGAGAGCCCTGGGAGTCGGAGCGCCTGGAAGTCTGGGTGGGCGAACCGGCGCCGGAGTTCATCAGGCCCGAGGTGGAAGAGGCCGAGAATGGGGTGCTCGATCCGGTCGGCATTGTCGTGGCCAGTACCCTGGTGCCGCTCTACACCGGCATGGCCCAGGGGCAGACCATCCACCTGGAATGGCTGAGTCCGGTGGTGGCGGGCAACTGGTTCGACTATCTACCGGTGCAAAGCGCCCGGGATGAGTACTTTGGCGTACCTGAAGAGAATATCCTGCCCAGCCTGAACCGGCCGGTGCGGGTGCGTTATGTGGTCAGGGAGCCAGGAGAGCGAAGCCGGAACTCGGATTACTTGAACTTGTGGATCGGACCGGTGTTGACCAATCCGCCGCAGCCGCTGATCGAAGAGGCCAGGGGCGATAGGCTGGACCTGTTGCTGTTCCCCGGCGATGCATTGGTGACCGTCGCACCCTGGGTCGGTATCAACGAAGGGCAATACTACTGGTTGCGTTGCATTGGAGTGGACGAAGCCGGTGGTGAAAAGATCATTACATTGGCTGAACGGCAGGCCATTGCGCCCGGTGAGGTCGATCTGGGCATACGCGCGGTGTTACCGCGTGCCGAGCTTCAAGGCTTTGCGCATGAAAGCCGTATTCGCCTGGAAATGCAGGTGGTGTTGCATGAGGACGCCGGGGACGACGAGGCTATTGTGTTTCCGCAGCGGCACTACCAGATTTTCCTGGTACAGGTTCAACTCGTCGCGCCGTTCATTGAAGAGGCCAGGGGGATTGTCCTGGAACTGGCGGCTTTCCAGGGCGATGCAACCCTTAGGCTTGAGCCGTGGCAAGGTATAGTGCAAGGTCAGGTCATCTGGATCACGCTACGCGGAACCCAAGGTCAAAATACGGATTGGCAACTACCGCTTGTAGAGGCTGAGCTTGTATCCGCGGATGAGACCGTCGAAGGGTTTCGATGGTCTATTCCGAGAGCAGAACTGGACACACTTTCTCATGGTACGCAATTGACCATTCATGCGGCGGTTAATACCGCAGGAGAGGATGACTTCGACGCAGCGATCGAAGCGCCTGTAAAGGCATATGAAATGAACGTTGCTACTTTCGTTCTGGCCGTTTCTAGTCTTGGGATGCAGAGCACTGCGCTGCCAACCGACTGGATCCATCCGAAGGAAACAAACAGTGTCACGGTGATAGGTAGCCCCGGTGAAGTCGCGACGTTAGTCGCTGGGTCGAGAGCAAGTTTTGTCGGGGGAGCGCAACAGCTTCAAGTCACCCTCGACCAAAACGGTGAAGCACATCAGATGCTCCGCGCTACAAGCCCCTACACAACCGTCACAGCGAGAAGAACCGGTAAACCTTCGGTCACAGCCGAACTGCAATTTACCGGTAAATTCCCGTGGGACAGGTACTCTGGAATACACCGTGTGGGGGCAATGTTGGCTCAATCCGCCAGAGCCAATGGTCGAAGCCGAAATCGCGTGTGTTACGACACTGAGATTTATTATGTTGCTCCATTAAGTCATGTGATAGTCAGCATACCAAGTCACTTTCAGATCGTCGGCTACGCGGGACAAAGGGTGCATATCACGCTGCACGGTAGTGCTGTAGGGGAACCAGGGGATATTTACTTTGATGTGGTCAGTACGGTACCAGGGACATATGGGATAACCTTTGAGCTGCCGGGTTATAGTTGGGCACGTTTCACCAAATACATGACCTTCACATAAGTAATTTTTTGCACTGTGCTCTTGGGCCATCCCTTCGGGATGGCCCTTTAGTTTTGACTTGTGCGAAGTTGTGACGTCCTTCAGCCTGAAAAACCTCCACGCCTTGCTCGATGCCCATGACGCCGACCAGGCTGTGCGCGTGGTGGTGGTGACTTGCTTCGTTGCCGCCGACACTCTGTGCAGTTCGCTGCTCGTGTTCCTGGCGATGGATGAGATCTCGCCGCCTTCGTTGTGCTGGTTTTTTTGGTTCTTTCGCTGTGTGTTAAGCGGTGTACTTCATCATCATCATCATCATCATCGATCGCAAGCGGCAAGCGGCAAGCGGCAAGCGGCAAGCGGCAAGCGGCATTGGCGCTTGTGAGTGAAGTCGGGGGCTGCTATGCAGCCCTTTCGCAGGCTCCGCCAGCTCCCTCAGGATTTGTTCAGTCACCAGGTAGGAGCACTGTCTTGATTGCCTGAAGGTGTAGCCGCTGCCGCTAGGCTGCGATCGGCCGTATAACGGCCGCAGAGCCCGGCGACTGCGGTATACCAGGGACAACGAAGTGACCGGGTTGCGACTGCTGCGCAGTGGATCGCAGCCTCGTTCCTCGGCAGCGGCTACACGGGTAGGCGCAATTGTCTTTGTGGGAGCTGGCGAAGCCTGCGATCGAGCGCGCAGCGCTCGTCATCCAGCCCACGCTCGGCAACAGTTGTGCGAAGTTGTAACAGTCCCCGGATTGGGCAAATCTGGCTAAAGAAAATAAATCAATAAAAACAGCTAGATATATCTGTAATTTAATGTGTTACACGAGCTAATCTCCCCGATTGTCTCCTTGCTGAACACTCGTTTAGTATCTCCCCAAGTCCTACCCCTCACACCAATCACAATAATTCGAGGCCTCCCATGACTACTTCCCCGTCTCTGCTCAGCAAGGTCGAAGCCGGCGTCGCCTGGATCACCCTGAACCGCCCCGAGCAGCGCAACGCCCTGGACATCCCTGCGCTCAAGCAACTGCATGCCCTGCTGGATGCCTTCAACAGCGACCCGGCCGTGCGCGTGGTGGTGCTGACCGGTAGCGGGCGCAGCTTCTGCGCCGGCGCGGACCTGGCCGAATGGGCCGAGGCCGAGGCCCGTGGCGCCCTGGAGAGCTACGGCTGGACCGAGACCGCCCACGCCCTGATGCAGCGCCTGCACAGCCTCGACAAACCCACCATCGCCGCCATCAACGGCACCGCCGTCGGCGCCGGCATGGACCTGACCCTGTGCTGCGACCTGCGCGTGGCCGCCGCCTCGGCGCGTTTCAAGGCCGGCTACACCAGCATGGCCTACAGCCCGGATGCCGGCGCCAGCTGGCACCTGCCGCGCCTGATCGGCAGCGAACAGGCCAAGCGCCTGCTGTTCCTCGACGAACTGTGGGGTGCCGAGCGTGCGCTGGTGGCCGGGCTGGTGGGTGAGGTGTGCGCCGATGACCAGTTGCTGGCAGTCACTGCCGAGTTGGCCGGTCGCCTGGCCAATGGCCCGACCTTCGCCTTCGCCCAGACCAAACGCCTGATCCGCGACGGCGCCCAGCGCACCCTGGCCGAGCAGTTGCAGGCGGAGCTGGCGGCCGGCCTGCTGTGTGGCCGCAGCGAGGACGGCGCCGAGGCCCTGCGCGCTTCGACCGAGAAGCGGGCAGCAAAATTCGTTGGCAAATAAATACTTACACGACCTTCTTCAGGAACGACTCATGAATTTCCAACTGACCCAAGAACAAGAAATGTTGGTGGAAGCGGTACGCAGTTTTGTCGCCAAGGAGTTGCTGCCTCACGAGGAAGCAGTGGACCGCGCCGATGAAGTCTCCCCGGAACTGGCCGCGCAGATCCGCGGCAAGGCCATCGCCGCCGGCTTCTACGCCTTCAACATGCCCGAGGAAGTCGGTGGCGGCGGCCTCGACTACCTGTCCCAGGCCCTGATCGAGCGTGAGCTGTCCAAGGTCTCCTGGGCGGTGCACGTGTTTGTCGCCCGGCCCTCGAAAATCCTCATGGCCTGCAAGGGCGAGCAGATCAACGACTACCTGCTGCCGTGCATCCAGGGCGAGAAGGTCGACTGCTTCGCCCTCACCGAGCCTGGCGCCGGTTCCGATGCCAACGCGATCAAGACCCGCGCAGTGCGCGAGGGCGACGACTTCGTCCTCAACGGCAGCAAGCACTTCATCAGCCACGCCGGGCATGCCGATTTCGCCATTGTCTTCGCCGTGACCGACACCTACGAGCACAACGGCAAGAAGCGCAACGCCGTGACCGCCTTCCTGGTCGACCGTGGCACCCAGGGCATGACCATCCGCCGCGGGCCCAAGTGTGTGAGCAACCGTGGCTACCACACCTACGAGCTGTTCTTCGACGACTGCCGCGTGCCGGCCAGCAAGGTGCTGGGCGAAGTGGGCAAGGGCTGGGAAGTCGCCAACGCCTGGCTCACCGCCGGGCGCGTGATGGTCGCCGCCAACTGCGTCGGCCAGGCCCAGCGGGCGCTGGATGTGTCGCTGCAATGGGCGGCGGACCGCAAGCAGTTCGGCCAGCCGATCGGCACTTACCAGGGTGTGTCGTTCAAGCTCGCCGACATGGCCACGCAGATCCGCGCTGCTGAGCTTCTGACCCTGCACACCGCCTGGAAGATGGACCAGGGCACGATGACCGACGGCGAGGCCGGCATGGCCAAGCTGTTCGCCAGCGAGGTGCTGGGCAAGGTCGCCGATGAGGCGGTGCAGATCTTCGGCGGCATGGGCCTGATGGACGAAGGCCCGGTCGAGCGGATCTGGCGCAACGCGCGGATCGAGCGGATCTGGGAGGGTACCTCGGAGATCCAGCGGCACATCATTTCCCGCGAACTGCTGCGTCCACTGTTGCGTTGATCGGGTCGGAGAATACTTATGTCGCAGTCGATTCGTGACAACCTCAAGCGCCTGCTGGCGCCGCGTCACCTGGCCTTCGTCGGTGGCCGCAGCATGGCCCGGGCGCTCAAGCGCTGTGCCGAGGGCGGCTACCAGGGGCAGATGTGGTTGGTCAACCCGCAGCACGACAGCATCGATGGCGTGCCCTGCGTGCGTAGCGTGGCCGAGCTGCCCTGTGGCCCGGATGCCGTTTTCATCGCCACCAACCGCGAGCTGACCCTGACCTGCGTCGGAGAGCTTGCCGCCAAGGGGGCGGGCGGGGCGATCTGCTACGCCTCGGGCTTTGCCGAGACCGGCGCCGAAGGCCAGGCGCTACAACAACAATTGATCGAGGCCGCCGGCAGCATGGCCTTGCTCGGGCCCAATTGCTACGGCCTGCTCGACTACCTGCACAGCAGTGCGCTGTGGCCCGTGGCCCATGGCGGCAAGGCGGTGGAGAAGGGCGTGGCGATCCTCACCCAGAGCGGCAACTTCGCCTACAACCTGTCGATGAGCGACCGCTCGCTGCCGGTGGCCTATATGGCCTCGGTCGGCAACCAGGGGCAGATCGGCATTGCCGAGCTCATGGATGCGCTGCTCGACGAGCCGCGGGTGACCGCCATCGGCCTGCACCTGGAAGGGCTGAAGAATGTGCCCGGTTTTGCCCGCGCCGCGCACAAGGCGCTGGAGAAGGGCATTCCGATCATCGCCTTGAAAACCGGCGTGTCGCAGATCGGTGCCGAACTGGCGTTGAGTCACACAAGCTCCTTGTCCGGCTCCGACGCCCTGTACGACAGCCTGTTCCGACGCCTGGGGGTGATTCGCGTCAGCGGCCCGGTGAGCTTTGTCGAAACCCTCAAGGCCGCGGCCTGCGGCAACCTGCCCAAAGGTGGCAGCCTGATCGCCCTGGCCTGTTCCGGCGGCGACGCCGGGCTGATTGCCGACTATGCCGAACGCAACCAGCTGAGCCTGCCGAAGCTCGATCAAGGCCAGGTCGACGAACTGGCCCAGGTGCTGCCCGGTTACGCCAACCTGGTCAACCCGCTGGACTTCACCACGGCGATCTGGGGCGACGGCGCAGCGCTTGAGCGCATGCTCGACAGTGCCCTGCGCACCGAGGCCGACGCGGCCATGCTGGTGCTCGACTACCCGGCGGAATTTACCGGTGAACGCAAGGAGTGCGACCTGCTGCTGGAGCTGTACTGCGCCGCCTTGAAGCGCCATGGCAAGATCGGCTTCGTCACCTCGGCCTTTCCCGAGCTGCTGCCGGCCAGTGCCCGCGAGCGCCTGCACGCTCATGGCATCGCTGCCTTGCAAGGCGTCGAGGACGGCCTGGCCGCCTGGGGCCGTATCGCGGCCTATCAGGCCAGCCGCCAGGCCTTGCTTGATCGCGGTGAGTCGGCCCTGGTGCCGCTCTGCCCGCAAGCGCTTGCAGGGGACAGTCAGTTGCTCAACGAATGGGATTCGAAACAGGCCCTGCAGGCGTTCGGGCTGCCCATTCCGGCAGGCCGCTTGAGTACACCGGAACAGGCGCAGGGCGATGCCGCCGCTGTCGGTTACCCGCTGGTGCTAAAGGCCGTCAGCGCGCAACTGCCGCACAAGACCGAAGCCGGTGCCGTGGCCCTGAACCTGCGCGATGCCGACGCCCTGGACCGCGCACTGGCACAGATGCGTGGACGGATTGCCGACTATGCCCCCGAGGTACCGTTCGATCAGGTCTTGCTCGAACCTATGGCCGAAGCGCCGCTGGCCGAACTGATCGTCGGCATCAAGCGCGAGAACGATTTCGCCCTGGCCCTGGTGATTGGCGCCGGCGGCGTGCTGGTCGAGTTGCTCAAGGACAGCACCAGCCTGTTGCTGCCCACCACCGAGGGCGCCATCCGCGCGGCCTTGCTCAGCCTGCGCAGCGCCACCTTGCTACAAGGCTTCCGTGGCCGTCCGGCGGCCGATCTGGACGCCCTGGTCGCGGCGATCGGCGCGGTGGCCGACTACGCCTGCGAGAACGCCAGCCAGTTGCTGGAGCTGGATGTGAACCCCTTGATGGTCGGCCCGCACGGTAGTACCGCGGTCGACGCCCTGATCCGCCTGGGCAAGGCGTGAGGAATTGAACATGACTACTCCATTGACCGGCGGCCAGGCCCTGGTGCGCCTGCTGGCCAACTACGGCGTCGACACCGTGTTCGGCATTCCCGGGGTGCACACCCTGGAGCTGTACCGCGGCCTGCCCGGCAGCGGCATCCGCCATGTACTCACCCGCCACGAGCAGGGCGCCGGATTCATGGCCGACGGCTACGCCCGGGTCAGCGGCAAGCCGGGGGTGTGCTTCGTCATCACCGGCCCCGGTGTCACCAACGCCGCCACCGCCATCGGCCAGGCCTATGCCGACTCCATCCCGATGCTGGTGATCTCCAGCGTCAACCACACCGCAAGCCTGGGCAAGGGCTGGGGCTGCCTGCATGAAACCCAGGACCAGCGCGCCATGACCGCGCCGATCACGGCGTTTTCCGCCGTGGCCCTGAGCGCCGAGGACCTGCCGGAGCTGATCGCCCGGGCCTATGCGGTGTTCGACAGCGAACGCCCGCGCCCGGTGCATATCTCGGTGCCGCTGGATGTACTGGCCGCGCCGGTCAAACGCGACTGGAGCGGTGAAGTGGTGCGCCGGCCAGGTCGGGGCGTCCCGGCCAGCAGCGTGCTGGAGCAGGCCGCGGCGAAACTGGCGGCGGCCAAGCGGCCGATGATTATCGCCGGTGGCGGCGCACTGCAGGCTGCCGACGTGTTGCAGCAACTGAGCACGCGCCTGGCGGCGCCGCTGTTCACCAGCGTGGCCGGCAAGGGCCTGCTGGCCCCGGACGCGCCGCTCAACGCCGGTGCCAGCCTGTGCGTCGAGCCCGGCTGGAACCTGATCGGCGAGGCCGACCTGGTCCTGGCCGTGGGTACCGAGATGGCCGATACCGACTTCTGGCGCGAGCGCCTGCCACTCAACGGCGAGCTGTTGCGGGTGGACATCGACCCGCGCAAGTTCAACGATTTCTACCCTTGTGCGCTGGCCCTGCAGGGTGACGCGCAACAGACCGTTGCCGCCTTGCTGGACCATCTGCCGCAGATCAACCGTGATCCCGCTGCAGCCATCGAAGCGGTGGCCGCCTTGCGTGGCGCGCTGCGCGAAGGCCATGGTCCGTTGCAGGCGATCCACCAGGCGATCCTCGACCGCATCCAGGCAGTACTGCCGGACAACGCCTTTATCAGCACCGACATGACCCAGCTGGCCTACACCGGCAACTACGCGTTCGCCAGCCGGGCGCCGCGCAGCTGGCTGCACCCCACCGGCTACGGCACCCTGGGCTACGGCCTGCCGGCCGGCATCGGCGGCATGTTCGCCACCACCGATCGCCCGGGGCTGGTGCTGGTCGGCGACGGTGGCTTCCTCTACACCGCCCAGGAGTTGGCCACTGCGGTGGAAGAGCTGGACCGCCCGCTGGTGGTGCTGCTGTGGAACAACGATGCCCTGGGGCAGATCCGCGACGACATGCTGGGTCTTGATATCGAGCCCATCGGCGTCTTGCCGCGCAACCCGGACTTTGCCGGGCTGGGCCGGGCCTTCGGCTGCACCGTCGCCCAGCCGCACAGCCTGGATGAACTGCAACGCGAGCTTGCGGCCGGCTTTGCCCGCAACGGCGTGACCCTGGTCGAGCTCAAGCATGCCTGCGCTCGCTGACGTCCACTCTTATTCAGGAAGCTTGCCATGCGTTTTTCCGATCTGACTCAACGTATCGCCGGTGACGGCGCCGCCGCCTGGGACATTCACTACCGCGCCCTGGAGCTGCAGGCCCAGGGCCAGGACATCCTGCTGCTGTCGGTCGGTGACCCGGACTTCGACACCCCGGCACCCATCGTCCAGGCGGCCATCGACAGCCTCAAGGGCGGCCACACCCACTACGCCGACGTGCGCGGCAAGCTGGCCCTGCGCCAGGCCATTGCCCGCCGTCACCAGCAGCGCAGCGGCCAGGCAGTCAGCGCCGACCAGGTGACGGTGTTGGCCGGCGCCCAGTGCGCGCTGTTCTGCGTGGCCCAATGCGTACTCAACCCGGGCGATGAAGTGATCGTCGCCGAACCCATGTATGTCACCTATGAAGCGGTGTTCGGTGCCTGCGGCGCCACGGTGATCCCGGTGCCGGTGCGCCCGGAGAACGGCTTTCGCGTGTGCCCCGAGGACGTTGCCGCGCGCATCACCCCGCGCACCCGCGCTCTGGCCCTGAACAGCCCGCACAACCCCTCGGGGGCCAGCCTGCCGCGCAGCACCTGGGAGGCCCTGGCCGAACTGTGCATCGGCCATGATCTTTGGCTGATTTCCGATGAGGTCTACAGCGAGCTGTTGTACGAAGGCGAGCACATCAGCCCCGGCAGCCTGCCGGGCATGGCCGAGCGCACCGCGACCCTCAACAGCCTGTCCAAGTCCCATGCCATGACCGGCTGGCGGGTGGGCTGGGTGGTGGGTTCGACGGCGCTGGCCGCGCACCTGGAGAACCTGGCGCTGTGCATGCTCTATGGCTCGCCCGATTTCATCCAGGATGCCGCCGTGGTGGCGCTGGAACAGCAACTGCCGGAATTTGAGACCATGCGCGAAGCCTATCGCCAGCGCCGCGACCTGGTTTGCGAATGCCTGGCCGATTGCCCGGGCCTGAAGGCGCTCAAGCCCGATGGAGGCATGTTCGTGATGGTCGATATCCGTGAAACCGGGCTCAGTGCCCAGGCGTTTTCCCAGCAGCTGCTGGAGCGTCATGGCGTCTCGGTACTGGCCGGTGAAGCCTTCGGACCGAGCGCCGCCGGGCATATCCGCCTGGGCCTGGTGCTGGACACCGAGCCGTTGCGCGATGCCTGCCAGCGTATTGCCCGCTGCACGGCGGAACTGATGGAGGGCAAGGTCCATGCGTGAGTACGCACGACTGTTTATCGACGGCGCCTGGCAGGTGCCGTCCGGGCAGGGCCTTGCCGAGGTGATCGACCCGGCCAGTGAAACCGCCATCGGCCGGGTGCCGCTGGGCGACGAGCAGGACGTCAATCGTGCGGTGGCGGCAGCGCGCCAGGCCTTTGCCGGCTGGTCGCGCACACCGTCCAGCGTGCGGGCCGGCTACATCCGCGCACTGGCCGAGCAGTTGAAACAGCGCGCCGGGGAAATGGCCGGGGTGATCACGGCCGAACTGGGCATGCCGGTGCAGTGGTGCCAGGCGGTGCAGGTCGAGGGGCCGATCGTCGGCCTTGAGCAGTACATCGAACTGGCCGGGCTGATGGATGAGGTGCGCGAGGTCGGCAACTCCCTGGTGTACCGCGAGGCGGTGGGCGTCTGTGCCTTCATCAACCCCTGGAACTACCCGCTGCACCAGTTGATCGGCAAGCTGGCCCCGGCGCTGGCCGCAGGCTGCACCGTGGTGGTCAAGCCGAGCCAGGAAACCCCGCTGCACGCCTTCCTGCTGGCCGAGATGATCGAAGCCATCGGCTTGCCGGCCGGGGTGTTCAACCTGGTCAGCGGGCCCGGTTCGAAGGTCGGCGAGGCGTTGGCGAAGCATCCACAGGTGGACATGGTGTCGTTCACCGGCTCCACTGGCGCCGGGGTGCGGGTGGCCCAGGCCGCAGCGCCGACGGTCAAGCGGGTATGTCTGGAGCTGGGCGGCAAGTCGCCACTGCTGATCACCGCCGACGCCGATCTGCAAGCGGCCGTGCGCTACGGCGTGCAGGACGTGATGATCAACTCCGGGCAGACCTGCACGGCCCTGACCCGTATGCTGCTGCCCGCCAGCCGCTATGCCGAGGCACTGGAAATCGCCCTGGAGGAGACCCGCAGCCTGGTCATGGGCGATCCGCAGGATCCGCGCAGTTTCCTCGGCCCCATGTGCTCGGCGGGCCAACGGCGCACGGTGCTGGACTATATCCGTATCGGCCAGGAGGAGGGCGCACGGCTGTTGTGCGGCGGTGAAGCGGGAGCGGCGCGTGGTTTCTACGTGCAGCCGACTCTGTTCGCCGACGTCGACAACCGCATGCGCATCGCCCAGGAGGAGATCTTCGGCCCGGTGCTGTGCCTGATCCCCTACCGCGATGAGGCCCAGGCCATCGAGCTGGCCAACGATTCACCGTTCGGCCTGTCCAGCGGCGTCTGGGCCGCCAGCCGCGAGCAGGCCATGGCGCTGGGGCGGCAACTGCGTGCCGGGCAATGCTTCATCAATGGCGCCGCCTTCAACTACCAGGCACCGTTCGGCGGCTACAAGCAGTCGGGCAATGGCCGCGAGTGGGGCGAGGAGGGGCTGGCCGAGTTCGTCGAGATCAAGGCCATGCAGGTCTGAGGGTGCTGCAAACGAGCAGGCTCAGGCCTGCTCGGCTTTTTCCACCGGCTTGTCGAAGGCCACGAACAACTGGTCGGCGGTGATCGCACCGAGGTCCAGGCGCATGTTGGCTTCGAGCATGGCGAACAGACGGGTGAACACCTCGAACACCTTGCAGTGATCTTCAAGGCCCGAGAAGGGGTTGTCGATCTTCTCGGCGATCAGCGAGCTTTCCTGCACCGCGTCGTACACCTCGCGCAGGGTGATCTCGCTGGCCGGGCGGGCCAGGGTCAGGCCACCGTTGGCGCCGCGCCAGGACTTGAGGATATTGGCCTTGACCATCTGCGAGGCCAGGCTGCGCACGCGGGTGGGGTGGGTCTTGACCCACTTGGCGATGGTTTCGGTGCGCAGTTTCTGCGGGGCGTTGGCGGCCACGAACGACAGAATGTATGAAGCGGTGATCAGGCGGGTCGACTGGCTCATCGGCTGAAATTTCCCTGTGGGAGCGGGCTTGCCCCGCGAAACGATCTTACTGACAAACTGCAATCACTGACAAACCACAATCGCGGGGCAAGCCCGCTCCCACAGCGATCGCAAAAAGCACCCCGTGGGGGCTTGGCAGCGGTGTGCTGTTGAGTCTAATGTAATTGTCACGATGACAAATACAAATATTTGCACCATCGATGCGTGCGAGGTCGACTGAATCCTTTTCTCTGCGGTTTTTCAGGGGCAATGCCATGAGCGATAACAACAACAAGATTACTCAAGCGATGCACGACGGCGGCCTGCCGCGTCGGGATTTTCTCAAGTACAGTGCGGCCGCGGCGGCCGTGGCCGGTGCCTTCTCCCTCGGCCTGCCCAGCCGTGGCTGGGCCGAGGAGACGCCCAAGGCCGGCGGCGTGCTGCGCATGGGCCTGGCCGGGGGCAGCACCACCGATTCGCGTGACCCGGGCTCCTGGAGCGACACCTTCACCTTCGTCGGCTTCTCGGCGGTGTACAACACTCTGAGCGAGATCGGCGTGGACGGCAACGCCATTCCGGAGCTGGCCGAGCGCTGGGAGTCGAGCCCCGATGCGCGTATCTGGACCTTCACCCTGCGCCAGGGCGTGACCTTCCATAACGGCAAGACCCTGAGCGCCGACGACGTGGTGGCCTCTATCCAGCATCACCTGGGCGACAAATCCACCTCGGCGGCCAAAACCGTGCTCGGCGACGTTGCCCAGGTCCGCGCCCAGGGCACCGACAGCGTGGTGTTCGAGCTGCATTCGGGCAACGCCGACTTCGCCTACGTGGTTGCCGACTATCACCTGGTGATCATGCCGGCCAAGGACGGCCTGGCCGACTGGCAGTCGGCGGTCGGCACCGGCGGCTATCGCCTCAAGGCCTTCGAGCCGGGCGTGCGCATGGACCTTGAGCGCAGCCCCGATTACTGGAAGCCGGGGAGGGCGCACTTCGCCAGCGCCGAGTTGCTGGCCATCGCCGACGGCGCCGCCCGGGTCAATGCCCTGGTCACAGGCCAAGTCGATGTGATCAACAAGGTCGATCTGAAGACCGTGGCACTGCTCAAGCGCAACCCGAATCTTGCCATCGAGGAAACCAAGGGCGCCCAGCACTACACCTTCCCGATGCTGACCGACAGCCAGCTGTTCCAGGACAACAACGTGCGCATGGCGCTCAAGCATGCGATCAACCGCGAAACCCTGCTGGCCTCGGTGCTCTACGGCTACGGCCAGATCGGCAACGACCACCCGATCCAGCCCGGCAGCCGCTTCATCAACAATGCCCTGGAACAACGCAGTTACGACCCGGACAAGGCGCGCTTCTACCTGCGCCAGGCCGGTCTCGACTCGCTCAAGGTACGCCTGCAGGCCTCCGATGCCGCCTACACCGGTGCAGTGGATGCCTCGGTGCTGTTCAAGGAGCAGGCGCGCCAGGCCGGTATCGACATCGACGTGGTGCGCGAGCCGGCCGACGGCTTCTTCACCAACGTGTGGATGAAGCAGCCTTTCACCACCTCCTTCTGGTACAGCAGCCTGACCGCCGACCGCATGTTCAGCATCGGCTATGCCAAAGGTGCGGCCTGGAACGAGACGCACTGGGACAACGCCCGTTTCAACCAGTTGCTCAGCGCCGCCCGGGGCGAGATGAACGCGCCGCTGCGCCAGGAGATGTACAACGAAATGCAGGCGCTGTGCCGCGATGAAGGCGGGGCCATCGTGCCGTTGTTCGCCAGTTCCGTGGCGGCGCGCTCCAAGCGGGTTACCCATGGCGGGCTGACTGCGCCCTACGGCGAGCTGGACGGCCTGCGCCTGATCGAACGCTGGTGGCAGGCGTAAGCGCCACTGCTCGAAAGCCTTCTTTCGGTGTACCTGTTCGAGGAACTGTACGGTGAATAGTCTTTGCAAACTGCTTGGCCAGCGCCTGGCGCTGGGCCTGCTGTCGCTGCTGGCGGTGGCGGTGATCATCTTCCTGGCCGTCGGCATGCTGCCGGGCGATGTCGCCCAGGCCATGCTCGGCCAGGCCGCCACTCCGGAAACCGTGGCGGCGCTGCGGGCCCAGCTGGGGCTGGACATGCCGGCGCTCAACCGCTTCGGCCACTGGGCCTGGCAACTGCTGCACGGTGACCTGGGGGTGTCGCTGGCCAACCAGCGGCCGATCGCCGAACTGATCGGCGCACGCCTGGGCAACACCTTCAGCCTGGCCTTGCTGGCGGCGCTGGTGTCGGTACCGGTGGCGCTGGTGCTGGGCATGCTCGCGGCGCTGTACCGCAACAGCTGGTTCGACCGCCTGCTCAACACCAGCGCCCTGAGCGCGGTGTCGTTCCCGGAGTTCTTCGTCGCCTACATCCTGATCCTGGTGTTCGCGGTGAAGCTCAACTGGCTGCCGAGCATCTCCAACCTGGCACCGGGGGCGAGCCTGGGCGAGGTGCTGGAGCGCTCGCTGCTGCCGGTGCTGACCCTGAGCCTGGTGGTGATCGCGCAGATGATGCGCATGACCCGCGCCGCCCTGATCAACCTCCTGGCCAGCCCCTACATCGAAATGGCCCGGCTCAAGGGCATCAGCCAGGCGCGGATCATCTTCCACCATGCCTTGCCCAATGCCCTGGCGCCGATCATCAACGTGGTGGCGCTGAACCTGGCCTACCTGGTGGTCGGGGTGGTGGTGGTCGAGGTGGTGTTCGTCTACCCGGGGCTCGGCCAATTGCTGGTGGACTCGGTGGCCAAGCGCGACATCCCGGTGGTGCAGGCCTGCAGCCTGATCTTCGCCGCCACCTACATCCTGCTCAATACCACGGCCGATGTGCTGTCGATTGCCAGCAATCCACGCCTGATGCATCCGAAGGGGTAGTCCATGAGCCTGATCAAACACCTGCTGCGTGCGCCCCTGAGCGCCCAGTTCGGCCTGCTGGTGATTCTTTTGTATGTGCTGGTGGCGCTGTTCGCGCCGCTGCTGGCGCCCTTCGGCGAAACCCAGGTGGTGGGCGAGGGCTTCGCGCCCTGGGGCGGCGAGTTCCTGCTGGGCACCGACAACCTCGGCCGCGACATGTTCAGCCGCCTGGTCTTTGGTGCCCGCAACACCCTGGGCATCGCCTTCCTGACCACCACCCTGGCCTTTGCCCTGGGCGGTTTCTGCGGCCTGGTGGCGGCGATCAAGGGCGGCTGGATCGACCAGGGCCTGTCGCGGGTGGTGGACATCCTCATGGCCATCCCGCAACTGATCTTCGCCTTGCTGATCCTCAGCGTAGTCGGCACCACCGCCACCTCGCTGGTGCTGGTGATCGCGCTGCTCGACGCCACCCGGGTGTTCCGCCTGGCGCGAGCGGTGGCGATGACCGTGGTGGTCCAGGACTTCGTCGAGGCCGCGCGCCTGCGCGGGGAAGGGCTGTGGTGGCTGGTCAGCCGTGAAGTGCTGCCCAATGCCGCGGCACCCTTGATCGCCGAATTCGGCCTGCGTTTCTGCTTTGTCTTCCTGTTCATCAGCGCGCTGTCGTTCCTCGGCCTGGGCATCCAGCCGCCTACCGCCGACTGGGGCAGCATGGTCCGCGACAACGCCGTGCTGATCACCTTCGGCGACATCAGCCCGCTGCTGCCAGCGCTGGCGGTGGCGCTGATCACCGTCAGCGTCAACTTTGTCGTGGACTGGGTGCTGCATCAATCCAGCGGTCTGAAGGAGTGCTGAACATGACTGTTGCTGAACAACCGCTGCTTCAAATCCGCGACCTGCGTATCGAAGGGCATTACGAAGACGCCTGGCATCCGCTGATCAAGGGTATCGACCTGACCCTGCAGCGCGGCGAAGTGCTGGGGCTGATCGGCGAGTCGGGCGCGGGCAAGTCGACCCTGGGCCTGGCGTCCATGGGCTATGTGCGCAATGGCTGCCGGATCACCGGCGGCTCGGTGATCTTTGACGGCATGCAACTGGTCGGCGCCAGCAGCGAAGCCTTGCGCAAGCTGCGCGGCCTGCGCATCGCCTACGTGGCGCAAAGCGCTGCTGCTTCGTTCAACCCGGCCCACCGGCTGATCGACCAGCACGTCGAAACCGCGGTGAAGAACGGCGGCATCGACCGCGCCCAGGCCGAAGCCGAGGCGGTGGAGCTGTACCGGATTCTGCGCCTGCCCAACCCCGAGCAGATCGGCCAGCGCTATCCGCACCAGGTCTCGGGCGGGCAGTTGCAGCGGGTGATGACCGCCATGGCCATGGCTTGCCACCCGGACCTGATCATCTTCGACGAACCGACCACGGCGCTGGACGTCACCACCCAGATCGAAGTGCTGGCGGCGATCCGCGATGCGGTGAAGACCTACGGCAGTGCGGCCTTGTACATCAGCCATGACCTGGCGGTGGTGGCGCAGATGGCCGACCGCATCATGGTGCTGCGCCACGGCAAGCTGGTGGAGGAGGCCGACACCCGCACCATGCTCGATGCGCCGCAGCAGGACTACACCAAGTCGCTGTGGGCGGTACGCAGCTTCCGCACCGAGCCCAAGGCCTGTGTGCCAGAGCACAAACCCTTGCTGGAAGTGCGCAAGGCCAGCGCCAGCTACGGCCACCAGCCGGTACTGCATGACGTTTCGCTCAAGCTGCACCGGGGCCAGACCCTGGCGGTGATCGGCGAGTCCGGTAGCGGCAAGAGCACCACGGCGCGCCTGATTACCGGCTTGCTGCCGCCCAGCGCAGGGCAAGTGCTGTACGACGGCGAGGTGTTGCCGAAGGATTTTCGCCAGCGCAGCAAGGAGCAGTTGCGGCGCATCCAGATGATCTACCAGATCCCCGACACCGCCCTGAACCCGCGCCAGCGCATCGTCGACATCATCGGCCGGCCGCTGACCTTCTACCTGGGCCTCAAGGGCCAGGCCATGCGCAAGCGGGTCGCCGAACTGCTGGAGATGATCGAGCTCGATCCTGCCAAGTACATGGAGCGCCAGCCGCGCGAGCTGTCCGGCGGGCAGAAGCAGCGCATCTGCATCGCCCGGGCGCTGGCCGCCGAGCCGCAACTGATCATCTGCGACGAAGTCACCTCGGCCCTCGACCAACTGGTGGCCGAGGGCGTGCTCAAGCTGCTCAACCGCATCCAGCAACAACTGGGCGTGGCCTACCTGTTCATCACCCACGACGTGGCTACGGTACGCGCCATCGCCGATGAAGTACTGGTAATGCAGCGCGGGCGGGTGGTCGACCACGGCAGCCGCGACGCCATCTTCACCCCGCCGCACCGCGACTACACCGGCCTGCTGCTGTCTTCGGAGCCGGAAATGGACCCTGACTGGCTGGACCGTCTGCTGGCCAAACGTGCCGTGCCTGGCACCCTGCAACCTGTTTAAGGAAGTTGTTCATGAACGTACTGATCGTCCACGCTCATCCCGAGCCGCAATCCTTCACCGCCGCCCTGCGTGACCAGGCCGTCGAGACCTTCACCGCCCAGGGGCACCAGGTGCAGGTCAGCGACCTGTATGCGATGAACTGGAACCCGGTGGCCAGTGCCGACGACTTCGTCACCCGCGAGAACCCCGACTACCTGGTGTATGCCCTGGAGCAGCGCCTGGGGGTGAAGAGCCAGTCGATCGCCGCCGACATCCAGCAAGAGCTGGACAAACTGCTGTGGGCCGATCTTGTGGTGCTGAACTTCCCGATCTTCTGGTTCTCGGCCCCGGCCATGCTCAAGGGCTGGATCGACCGGGTGCTGGTGTCCGGCGTGTGCTATGGCGGCAAGCGCTTCTACGACCAGGGCGGGCTGGTGGGCAAGAAGGCCCTGGTGACCGTGACCCTGGGCGGGCGCGAGCACATGTTCGGCGAGGGCGCGATCCACGGGCCACTGGAGGACATGCTGCGGCCGATCCTGCGCGGCACCCTGGCCTATGTCGGCTTCGAGGTACTGGAGCCGTTCGTGGCCTGGCATGTGCCGTACATCAGCGATGAAGCGCGCAAGGACTTCCTGCAGGCCTACCGCCAGCGCCTGGAACACCTGTCGGATGACCAGCCGCTGACGTTCCCGCGCCTGTCGCAGTTCGACGAGGCACTGTACCCGCTGGCCTGACCTGACTGTCCCTGGTGGGTGGGAGCGGGCTTGCCCCGCGATGCGGCGGTGCGGCCCATCGCGGGGCAAGCCCGCTCCCACAGGTCGAAATCCTCGACAAACCACCACCTACCCATTCGGGTTATGGTCCGCCCAACCGAATCCCCTGATAGTTACCCCATCGGCTCACCCCGGAGCGATCACACGATGGAGTTGCTATGCGCAAGGCACTGAAGGTGATGGGTACGCTGTTGCTGCTATCCACCGCCACGGCCGCATCGGCCAGCGAGACGGACACCGGCAACACGCTCAGGCTGTACAACTGGACCGACTACATCGGTGAGACCACCCTGGCCGATTTCGAGAAGGCCACCGGCATCAAGGTGATCTACGACACCTTCGACGGCTACGAGACGGTGCAGACCAAACTGCTGACCGGCCGCTCCGGCTACGACCTGGTCATGCTCAATGCCTCCCTGGTACCGCCGCTGATCAAGGCCGGGGTGTTCCAGCCGCTGGACAAGCAGCAACTGCCCAGCTGGCACAACCTCGATGCCCAGGTGGTCGCCAACCTGCAAGGCTACGACCCGGGACTGAAGTACTCGGCGCCCTACACCTGGGGCAGCTCCGGGGTGACCTACAACGTCGACAAGATCAAGGCACGCATGCCCGATGCGCCCATCGGCTCGCTGGCCATGCTGTTCGACCCGAAGATCGTCGCGCGCTTCGCCGATTGCGGCGTGACCCTGATGGACGCGCCCACCGAAGTCATCCCCCTGGCCCTCAAGTACCTGGGCAAGGACCCGCGCAGCGCATCGCCGGCTGACTTGAAGGCAGCCGAAAAGCTGCTGCTGGACATCCGCCCGTACATCCGCAAGTTCGACTCGGTGAACTACCTCACCAGCCTGCCCAACGGCGATGTGTGCATGGCCCTGACCTGGTCCGGCGACTACGCCACCGCCCAGGCCCGCGCCGTCGAGGCGAAGAAGGACATCAACCTGGCGTTCTTCATCCCCGACGAAGGCTCGCTGATCTGGTTCGACAACCTCTACCTGCCCAAGGACGCCCCGCACGCGGCCAACGCCCACCGTTTCATCGAATTCCTGCTGCAGCCGCAGACCATGGCCAAGGTGACCAACTACATCCACTACGCCAACAGCAACGCGGCGGCCACCGCACTGGTGGAGCGCGAGATCCGTGACGACCCGGCGATCTACCCCGATGACGCCACCCGCGGGCGTCTGTTCGCCCAGAAGACCCAGGAGCCGAAGGACATGCGCGCCATTACCCGGGTCTGGAGCACGGTCAAGACCGGTTTTTGAACCCTTTCGATCCCCCTCGCCAAGGAACTGCCCATGGCTACGCCAAGCAAAGCATTCGTCACCCCCATCGCCCATGATCCGCTGGTGGCGGCCGACAAGGCCCACTACATGCACGGCTACCACATGTTCGACGAGCACCACGAACAGGGTGCGCTGAACATCGTCGCCGGGGAGGGCGCCTATATCCGCGACACCGAGGGCAACCGCTTCCTCGATGCCGTCGGCGGCATGTGGTGCACCAACATCGGCCTGGGCCGCGAGGAAATGGCCCTGGCGATTGCCGACCAGGTGCGCCAGCTGGCGTATTCCAACCCGTTTTCGGACATGGCCAATACCGTGGCCATCCAGTTGTGCGAAAAGCTCGCGCAGCTGGCCCCGGGCGACCTGGACCACGTGTTCCTGACCACCGGTGGCTCCACTGCGGTCGATACCGCCTACCGGCTGATCCAGTACTACCAGAACTGCCGCGGCAAGCCCCACAAGAAGCACATCATTGCCCGCTACAACGCCTACCACGGCTCCACCACCCTGACCATGTCGATCGGCAACAAGGCCGCCGACCGGGTGCCGGAGTTCGACTACGGCCATGACCTGATCCACCACATCTCCAACCCCAACCCGTACCGGGCCCCGGATGACATGGACGAAGCCGAATTCCTCGACTTCCTGGTGGCCGAGTTCGAGGACAAGATCCTGTCCCTGGGCGCCGACAATGTCGCCGCCTTCTTCGCCGAGCCGATCATGGGCTCGGGCGGGGTGATCATTCCGCCCAGGGGTTACTTCCAGCGCATGTGGGCGCTGTGCCAGACCTACGACATCCTGTTCGTGGCCGATGAAGTGGTGACCTCGTTCGGCCGCCTGGGCACCTTCTTCGCCAGCGAAGAACTGTTCGGCGTGCAGCCGGACATCATCACCACGGCCAAGGGCCTGACCTCGGCCTACCTGCCACTGGGGGCGTGCATTTTCTCCGAGCGCATCTGGAAGGTGATCGCCGAGCCGGGCAAGGGCCGCTGCTTTACCCATGGTTTTACCTACAGCGGCCACCCCGTGTGCTGCACCGCGGCGCTGAAGAACATCGAGATCATCGAGCGGGAAAACCTGCTGGCCCATGTCCAGGATGTCGGTGGCTACCTGGAGCAGCGCCTGCACAGCCTGCGCGAGCTGCCGCTGGTGGGCGACGTGCGCTGCATGAAGCTGATGGCCTGCGTCGAGTTCGTGGCCGACAAGGCCAGCAAGGCACTGTTCGCCGATGCGATCAACATCGGCGAGCGCATCCACCGCCGGGCCCAGGCCAGGGGCCTGCTGGTGCGGCCGATCATGCACCTGAACGTGATGTCGCCGCCCTTGATCATCACCCATGCCCAGGTGGACGAGATCGTCGAGACCTTGCGGGTGTGCATTCTGGAGACGGCCGAGGAGCTGCGCCGGGAAGGGGTGTATGCGGGTGGCTGACCATCGCGGGGCAAGCCCGCTCCCACAGGGGCCTGTGGGAGCGGGCTTGCCCCGCGATCGATCACAGATGCAGGCTCATCCCCGTCCCGTTAGACTGCGGGGCATGAGCCAACTCACCCTCGACACCCCCGTCACCCTGTCCTTTGCCGCCCTGCAGCAATGGCACGCGGCGTTGCAGCACGCCTTCGCCCACAGCGAAAGCCAGGATGCCCTCGCGCACCTGGCGGCCGCCATCGGCCAGCTGGTGGCGGTGGAGTCGATGATGATCAGCCTCGAACGCCAGGGCCAGGCCCCGCAACTGCTGTACCAGCAGGGCATTCCCGAGCAGCACCGCGATGCCATCCTCAACCGCTACTTCGCCGCCGGTTACCTGCTCGATCCGTTCTGCCTGGCGGTGGACAGCGGCCTTGCCCAGGGCTTCTATCACCTTGAGGACATCGCCCCGGACCACTTCTTCGACAGCGACTACTACAAGACCTACTACCTGGGCACCGGCTGCAGCGAAGACAGCTACTTCATTGCCGATGTCGGTGACGGGCACAAGCTCTCCCTGAGCCTGTTCCAGGGCTGCAGCGGCACGCGCCTGAGTGTCGAGCAGGTGCATCTGCTGCGCGCGGTGGAGCCGATGATCCGCGAGCTGCTGGTGCGTTTTGCCCGCCATGGACTGGCGCCGGCCAGTGCCGCGCGCGGCAGCATCCAGGCCGCTTTCGACAGTTTCGGCTGCCAGTTGCTGACCGACCGCGAGCGCGAGGTGGCGCACATGATCCTGCGCGGCCACTCGGCCAAGTCCACGGCCAGCGAACTGGGCATCTCCCCGGAAACCGTGCGCATGCACCGCAAGAACCTCTATCTCAAGCTTGAGATCAACTCCCAGTCCGAGCTGTTCGCCCGCTTCATCGACTGGTTGCGCCAGGGCTGAACCGCGCGTCCGGCAACGGGAACCCTGGCGTGGCGGCGCGGACAATAGGGTATGGACCCTTGTTGGAGGACTGGCCATGAACAGTCATCGCAAAAGCGTTCTCAGCGGTCTGGCCCTGGCGTTGGCCATGCTCTGCGTGGCACCGCTCGCTGCCGCGGCGCAATCGTCTTACCAGGAACCCATCGACCCTGCCGGCGTGCAGTTGCAGCCCCAGGAACAGAACGGCATCCCTTACCTCAAAGGCGGTATCGGCCTCGATGAGTCCCGAGCCATGCAGCAAACCCGTGGCTACAACCTGGAGATCACCCTGTCGTCGGGGGCCGACAACAAGTACCAGAGCGGCGCCGAAGTGCGCGTCGAGTCCGCGACCGGGCAACCGGTGCTGACCTTGCAGGATGTCGGCCCGATGCTGTTCGCCAAGCTGCCCAACGGTCACTACCAGGTGCTGGCCAGCCTCAATGGCGAGCAACAACGCCAGAGCGTGGTGATCAACGGCGCCACGCCGGTGAAGGTCAACCTGCACTGGCGTGAATGACCCGGACATGGACGTTCAAGCGGCGCTCAAGGCCTTGCATGGCGACGGCTTCGTGCGGTTGCCGGCAGCCCTTGCGCCGCAGCAGGTCGCGCAACTGCAAGGCGCCATCGACCGGCTAAAACCCGTGCACTGGGATTACAACGGCCTGGTCGAACACTACAAGTGCGTGTTCAATCGCGACCCTCTGTGGCTCACCTACCTGGACCTGCCCGGCATCATCGAGCTGGCCGAAGCGGCGCTGGGCGAGGATTGCCATATCATCGGCCAGACCGCCTGGCGCAGCCATCCGGGTGCCCAGGGCATGCCGTTGCACCTGGATTACCTGGCCATGCAACTGCCGGCGCAGCTGTTGGCCGACCCGGCTTTCGAGCTGCCCATGCAGATCTGCACCGTGCAGTTCTACCTCGACGACATCGATGCCGAGCTGTGCCCGACCCGGGTCCTGCCAGGCAGCCACCGGGCAGGGCGCAGGCCTGCTGCCGGTGAGCAGTCGTGGCAAGGGCAGGGGACGCAGACCATTCTGTGCCGCGCAGGCGATGCGCTGATGTTTCGCAGCGAGCTGTGGCATGGCGGCAGCGACAACAGCACGCTCGACCGCTGCCGCTCGATGTTGCAGGTGCATTACGGCCGGCGCATGGTTGCGCAGAAGTTCTCACCCTACCTGCACTGGCAATTCAACCCGGCCGTGCTCGCCCAGGCCACGCCGCGACAACGGCGTTTGCTGGGTGAACACGAGGAGGCCGAGTACGACTGAGCCTCAGTCGTGAACCCGGATCGCCAGCACGTTGCACAGCGATTGTTCGAGCACATGCTCGGTGACGCTGCCGGTCAGGCGTTCGAGCAACTTGCGCGGGTGGTTGCCCATCACCAGCACGTCGGCGCGGCTGTGGGCAACGAATTCGGCAATGCTGCGGGTGATCGGCGCCGAAAGAAAATGCTGGCGGTCCAGCGGCACGGCGTGGCGCTCGGCCAGGTGCCCGAACGCCTTGTGGATCGACTTGCGCACATCGCTGCCAAAGCCCGGCATGGTCACCGTACCGGCGCCAAAGTCGGCCATGTGGGTGTGGGTGCTGTCGCACACATGCAGCAGGTGCAGTTCGGCGTTGCACTGGCGGGCCAGGTCGCTGGCGGTCTGGATCACCGCTTCATTGAGGTCGCTGTAGGGGTGTTCGGGGTGTACGGGGTCGACGGCGGCCACCACGATGCGTGGCAGCGGGCAGTGCACGTCGGTGACCAGATGCACCGCGCACGGGCTCTGACGCAGCAGTTGCCAGTCCAGCGGGGTGACCAGCAGGCGCTTGAGCGCCGGCTCATGCTGCACATCCTTGATCACCAGGTCCGGTTCGATCTCATTGATCTGGGTCAGCGCCGCCTGCAGCAGGTCGCGGGTCAGCATCACCTCGGTGTGCACCCGGATACCGTTTTCATGCATCAGGGTAGCTTCATCGGCCAGCCATTGGCGGTTGTCGCTGACGCGGCTCTTGAGCAGGTTTTCATCGCCGCTCATCAGCCCCAGGGTGTCGACCTCTTCGATGAACGCGCAGATGTGCAGGGTGGCCCCCGTGGCGTGGGCCAGGGCGGCGGCGCGTTCCAGCGCCGGCGTGTGGCGCAGGTCGGCGCCAAGCATCAGCAGAAGGCGTTGGTACTGGCTCATGGGGCACCTCCGGTCGTGTTGCGTTGCCAGCCCCCGCGATTCAGTTTAGCCCATGGCTCACAGGCGCCCCGGGGCAACGGCCAGGGCGATCTGACAAGCGGTCGCCGCTGGTCTAGGCTGCGCTACAGGTGAGGGCTGGACGGTCGCGAGGAGCAGGGCATGGGCAGGGTGGGAATGGTTGGCTGGCTGTTGATGGTCTGCCTGATGCTGGGCGGGCAGGCCAATGCCGAGGAGACGGTGGCGGCCACGGCCACGCCGGTGGAATTGAAGGTCGCCAACCGCAGCATCATGCTGTTTCGGGCCACGGTACTGGGGGAAACGCCCGAGCACCGGGTCAAGCGTGCCAGGGTGGTGATCGACGAAACCCTGGAGGAAAGCCAGGACCTGGAGGTGCACATCGACCCGATCCAGAGCAGTTACCTGGTGCTGCTGGGCGATAAACGCGCGTTCATCGTTGCGCCCCACGATGTCGATCCGCTGACCCAGTCCTCGGTCCTCGACGCCGCCCAGCAGGCTGCCGCCAACCTGCGCCTGGCCGTGGCCGAAACCCGCGAAGCGCGCAACCTGCGCATGCTCATGCACTCACTGGTGGCGGTGGCCATCGCCACCGGCCTGTACCTGGCCCTGCTCTGGGTCATCGCCTTTATCCGCCGCAAGCTGCAGGCCAGCCTGCCGACCCTGATGCGCCGGCATGCCCGGGCCCTGACGGTCGGGCAGACACCGGTGATCGAGGCCAACTTCTTCTATACCTTGATCCGCCGTGTGCTGGAAACCCTGCGCTGGCTGCTGATCGCCTTGCTCAGCTATGAATGGCTGGGCTTCGTGCTGTCGCGCTTCCCCTACACCCGCCCCTGGGGCGAGCAGCTCAATCAATACCTGTACGAACTGGCCCGCTACCTGCTCGACGGCATCATCGGGGCGATCCCGGGCCTGGTCGTGGCCCTGGTGATCTTCTTCATCGCCCGCGGCGCGGTGGCGTTCAGCAAGCGTCTGTTGCGGCGCCTGGCGGTACCCGGGACGCTGAGCTGGCTGAATCAGGAAACCCTGCAGCCCACTACACGGCTGACCGCCCTGGCGATCTGGCTGTTCGCCCTGGCCATGGCCTATCCCTACCTGCCAGGGGCCGGTACCGAAGCCTTCAAGGGCTTGTCGGTGCTGATCGGCCTGATGATTTCCCTGGGCGCCACCAGTGTGGTCGGCCAGGCGGCGGCCGGCCTGATCCTGACCTACACCCGCACCTTGCGGCCGGGCGAGTTCGTGCGCATCGGCGATTACGAGGGCACGGTCACCGAGCTTGGCATGTTCACCACACGCATCCGCACCGGCCTTGGCGAGGTGCTGACCCTGCCCAATTCGATGATTACCGGCAGCGTGACCAAGAACTACTCAAGGATCGTGGAGGGTGAGGGCTATGTGGTGGATACCACGGTGACCATCGGCTACGACACGCCGTGGCGGCAGGTGGAGGCGATGTTGCTGGAGGCGGCGCAGCGCACCAACGGCATCCTGGGACAGCCGCGGCCGCAGGTGTTCCAGACTGCGCTGTCGGACTTCTATCCCGAGTATCGTCTGGTGGCCCAGGCCATTCCCAGCCAGCCGCGGCCCCGGGCGGTGCTGCTCAGCGAGCTGCACGCACATATCCAGGATGTGTTCAATGAATATGGCGTGCAGATCATGTCGCCGCATTACCTGGGCGACCCGCAGCAGCCCAAGTCGGTGCCCAGGGAGCAGTGGTACAGCGCCCCGGCACAGCCCCCGAAGCAGGAGCCGTGAGGGCGCAGGCACTCAGCCGCGGCGGTCGAGCCAGACGGTCTGGGCGTTGCAGAACTCGCGCACGCCGAAGTGCGACAGTTCGCGGCCAAAACCGCTCTTCTTGACGCCGCCGAAGGTGACGCGCGGGTCACTGGCGCAGACGCCGTTGATGAACACGCCGCCGGTGTCCAGCTCCTCGGTGAGCTGGGCGGCCAGCTCCAGGTCCTGGGTGTAGATCGTCGAAGCCAGGCCGAACTCACTGTCGTTGGCCAGTTCCAGGGCGTGGCGGGCGTCGCGGGCGGTGATGATCGAGGCCACCGGGCCGAACAGCTCCTGGCGGAACGAGGTCATCTGGTCGGTGACATCGGCCAGCACGGTCGGCTCGTAGAAGTTGCCCACGCCATCGGCCTTGCGTCCGCCCAGCAGCAGGGTGGCGCCTTCGGCCAGGGTCGCCTGGACCTGCTCATCCAGCTCGTCGCGCAGGTCGAAGCGGGCCATCGGGCCCAGGTAGGTCTGCTCGGACAGCGGGTCGCCCATGACCAGCTGGCGGGTGGCTTCGACGAACTTCTCGGTAAAGGCCTCGACCACGCCTTGCTCGACGATCAGGCGCTTGGCCGCGGCGCAGACCTGACCGGTGTTGGCGTAGCGGCCGATCACGGCAGCCCGGACCGCTTCGTCGAGGTTGGCGTCATTGAGGACGATGAACGGATCGGAACCGCCCAGCTCCAGCACGCATTTTTTCAGGGCGGCACCGGCCTGGGCACCGATGGCCATGCCGGCGCGCACGCTGCCGGTCAGGGTCACGGCGGCGATGCGCGGGTCCTTGATGGCCTGGGACACACCGTCCGGGGTGACGTTGATGACTTCGAACACACCCTCGGGCAGGCCGGCCTGCTTGATCACATCGAGCAGCAGGTAGGCGCTGCCCATCACGTTCGGGGCGTGCTTGAGCACGTAGGTGTTGCCGGCGATCAGCGCCGGCACGGCGCCGCGCAGTACCTGCCAGACCGGGAAGTTCCATGGCATCACCGCCAGGATCGGGCCCAGCGGGCGGTATTCGATGCGCGCCGTGCCGTTGTCCACCAGGGTCGATTCGGCCGTGAGCATGCCAGGGCCCTGGGCGGCGTACCATTCGCACAGCTGCGCGCACTTTTCCACTTCGCCACGGGCCTGGACCAGGGGCTTGCCCATTTCCAGGGTGATCATCCGTGCCATGGCCTGGGCGTTGTCACGGATGGCGCTGGCCAGGGCCAGGATCTGCGCGGCACGCTCGCTGACCGGGGTACGGCGCCACTGGGCGAAACCGGCGGTTGCCCGTGCCAGGGCCGCATCCAGGTCGGCCTCGGACGCGTAGGGGTAGTGACCAATGGCTTCGCCGGTGGCGGGATTGGTCGAGACGGCATGGGTGTGGCTGGAAAACGCGGTCATGGCACTGTCCTGCAAAAAGGAGGGAACACGGCCAGCGTAGAGGGCTATCAGCTTTGTGGAAACTGAATAATAATGAGCCTTTCATTCACGATCGGAGAATGACGTGGACCTGGTACAGCTGGAAATCTTCAAGGCCGTGGCCGAGCACGGCAGCATCAGCGTCGCCGCCCAGCACATCCACCGGGTGCCGTCGAACCTGACCACGCGTATCAAGCAGCTGGAAACCGACCTCGGCGTGGAGTTGTTCATCCGCGAAAAAAGCCGCCTGCGCCTGTCGCCGGCCGGCTGGAACTTCCTCGACTATACCCGGCGCATCCTTGCCCTGGTGGAGGAGGCGCGCCTGACGGTTGCCGGCGAAGAGCCACAGGGGCCTTTTGCCCTGGGTTCGCTGGAAAGCACCGCGGCGGTGCGCATCCCGGCCTTGCTGGCGGCCTATAACCAGCAGTACAGCAAGGTCGAGCTGGACCTTTCCACCGGGCCGTCCGGCTCGATGATCGAAGGGGTGCTGGCCGGGCGCCTGGTGGCGGCCTTTGTCGACGGTCCGGTGCTGCACCCGACCCTGGACGGAGTGCCGGTGTTCGAGGAGGAGATGGTGCTGATCGCGCCGCTCAACCATGCCCCGATCAGCCGCGCCCGGGATGTCAACGGCGAGAACATCTACGCCTTTCGCTCCAACTGCTCCTACCGCCATCATTTCGAGCGCTGGTTCAGCACCGATGCGGCGGTGCCGGGCAAGATCTACGAAATGGAGTCCTACCACGGCATGCTCGCCTGCGTCAGCGCCGGCGCAGGCCTGGCGCTGATGCCGCGCAGCATGCTGCAGAGCATGCCGGGGTGCGCCACGGTCAGCGTCTGGCCGTTGTCCGAGGACTTTCGCTACCTGCACACCTGGCTGGTGTGGCGGCGTGGCACGGTGTCCCAGAGCCTGTCGAGTTTCGTGCAGTTGCTGCAAGCGCGCCGCGAGGCTGGCGAGGGTGCAACGGCTGGATAAAACTCGCCGAACGCTGGCATAGATTAGCTAGAATCAATCCAAAGCATCCCCCCGTGTACTAATTGGAGTAGACATGCTGGATTACTTTGCTTTGGGTTTGTTGGTCTTTGTCGGGTTGGTGCTGTTCTACGGCATCATCGTGCTGCACGACATCCCTTATGAAATTGCCGTTCACCGCAACCATCCGCACCAGGATGCCATCCACGCCACCGGCTGGGTGAGCCTGTTCACCCTGCATGCGCTGTGGCCGTTCCTGTGGATCTGGGCGATGTTGTACCGCGAGGACCGTGGCTGGGGCATTGGCGGCGGTCTGTCGAAAACACCGCTTTCGGACCTTGAACGCCAGGTGCAGGAGCTGCAGCAGCGGGTGGCGCAACTGGAAGCGGAGCACGCCAGGTCCGGCGCTGACCGGAAGGGTTCTGGGGAAGGGGTCTGACACATGGATCTGTTGCTGGTTCTTACGTATGCCGCGATCTGCGTGGGCATTTTCAAGCTGTTTCGCATTCCCCTGAACAAATGGACGGTGCCTACGGCTGTACTGGGTGGCGTGGTCATCGTCGGCGCGTTGATCTTCACCATGAACTACAACCACCCATACTCGGAGGTGGCACGTTCCTACTTCGTCTCGACCCCGGTGATCCCGGTGGTGACCGGTCGGGTGGTCGAGGTACCGGTACAGGGCAATACGCCGCTTAAAGAGGGTGATGTGCTGTTTCGCATCGACCCTGCGCCCTTCGAATACAAGCTCAGGTCGCTCAAGGCCCAGCAAGTGGCGGCGCAGGGCGACCTGTACCGGATCAACGAACTGGTCAAGCGCAACTTCGGCACCCGCCGCGAGCAGGAATCGGCCCTGGCCAGGGTTGACGACTTGGCGGCCCAGATCGACAACGCCGAATTCGAACTGAGGAGCACCGTGATACGTGCGCCGAGCAATGGTTTCGTCACTCACGTGTCGCTGCGGCCGGGGATGATGGCGAGCAGACTGCCGCTGCGCCCCTCGATGGTGTTCGTACCCAACGAAGGCCAGTATTTTGCCGCCTGGATGCGCCAGAACAGCCTGCTGCGCCTGGTGCCGGGAGACGAGGCGGAAGTGGCGTTCGACGGCATCCCCGGGCGGGTGTTCAAGGGTCGGGTGAAGAATGTCATCGCGGTGATCGGCGAGGGCCAGGTACAGCCTTCGGGCACCCTGATCAGCTACTCCGGTTCACCACCACCGGGGCGGGTCCCGGTGATCATCGAAATCACCGACCCGGACTTTGCCCAGTACAGCATGCAGATGCCTGGCGGTGCCTATGGCCAGGCGGCGGTGTACAGCCAGCACTTCCACCACATCGCGACCATGCGCAAGATCCTTTTGCGCATGGCGGCGTGGATGAACTACATCTTCCCGTTCCATTGATAGGTGGTGGGATGGCGACTGCTGCGCAGTCGATCGCAGGCTTCGCCAGCTCCTACAGTTGTCATGTGGTTACAGGGTATCTGTGGGAGCTGCCGCCAGGCTGCGATCGACCGCGAAGCGGTCGTAGAACCTGACGACACGATGCATCAGGCCCACCTGGCGACTGCTGCGCAGTCGATCGCAGGCTTCGCCAGCTCCTACAGTTGTCATGCGATTGTAAGGGTATCTGTGGGAGCTGCCGCCAGGCTGCGATCGACCGCGAAGCGGTCGTAGAACCTGACGACACGATGCATCAG